>JAEXTR010000025.1 GCA_023406915.1 Bacteroidota bacterium | reverse complement strand
ATTATATGTTTCACTCTGATGATGCACCAAGATTCGTTCAGGCTGATGGTGACTGCTACACTCCCGGGTTAGTCTTTCCGGCCACAGCATGGAATAATTATGCATACATTGAATTTACCCGGACTGCTGATCAGGGGGCATATCCTTATTCCTCTACCTGCACTGCCGAACAGCTTCCGATGATTGGGGCAGGTGATTTACCAACAACAAAACTCTATCTGAAGAATTTTAAACTGAAGAGCTTCAGGCATATCAACACAACCAACCAGAATAACGATTGGAACAACCCCCGTGGTCAGGCTGGTGATATCCGTTTTTATGCTGATGGCATAGGAGAGATATTTGTTGGAGCAACCAGAGTTCTGAAGGTAAAAGATTGTAGACTGACGGTAACCACACCCTATCCAAATCAGGCGCAAATGAACGCAATTCTTGCACCCTATATGGTGAATGCGTTTGACGAGAATGTTGGCGTTGGTGATGCTGTTCAGGGCGCTGGCTGGGGAACTATTGATACCGACAGCAGTGATGCCGCATGGATCAATGCCTTTAACCAGAATGGAACCGGACAGGTTGAGTTTACCCTCTCATCGATCAGTCCGGTGATTCAAACTGAATATGGTTATTTTACTTTTAATATCAATGTGACTCCTTCTCCATTCGTTGAGAACAGAAATTTCAGAGACGGACTTGATCCTCTTGAAGCTGCTGGACAGGTTACGCTTGCCGGTTCTGCGGTTCATATTAGATTTGACAATTCTGCTGCAGACAATGGTGGGATGACAACCGTTTTCGCTAATCAGCGGTTCACTGATCCTGGGGGAGCCAACCCAGGAGGAATTCAAAAGATCAGTCCGCAAATGTACTGGCAAATTGGCACAACATTTCTTACGTATCAGGCGGATATCACATTTGATATTTCTGCTTTAACCGGCGTGACCAATGTTGACAACCTCAGAATTCTGAAGCGGAACGGTCCTTCAGCCGATTGGGTCGTTCAGACTACCGAAAAAGTGGATGCCACACATCTCCGCGTCAATGATCTAACTTCATTCAGTGAGTTTGCCATCGGCAGTATAGGGGCGGATCCGCTTCCGGTTGAACTTTCCTTGTTCACCGCAAAGGCTGCTGGAACTACCGTGCAGCTTTTTTGGGAAACTCAGACTGAAGTGTCGAATCATGGGTTCGATATTGAGCGAAAAGATGATTCCGATTGGAAAAAAATTGGTTTCGTCCAGGGGAATGGTAACAGCAACAGCCCAAAACAGTACAGCTACATTGATATGGTCCCAATGAAGGGCTCCAATGAATACCGCCTGAAACAGGTCGATACCGATGGGGCGTTTGAGTACTCCGGTATTGTGAAGGTTGAATTCAATGATATCCCAACCGAATATGGGCTGAATCAAAACTATCCGAATCCGTTTAATCCTAGCACGACTTTATCATTTAAACTACCCAAGTCAGATTATGTGAAAATCAGGGTTTATGATATTCTCGGAAATCTGGTTGCCATACTAGCTGAAGGAATTTTCGATGCGGGAAATCATACTGTGACGTTCGATGCCACTGGCCTCGCCGGAGGAGTCTATATCTGCAGAATGGAATCGGGAGGTACCTCCTTCCAGAGAAAACTATCCCTCCTGAAATAGACTATTTTCATGAACTGTGAACGGGGCTTTATGCCCCGTTCCTTTTTTACAAAACACTAGTATCCCTCACTTTCCGGATTATCCCGATAGAGTCCTCTTTTTGCGTTCCTTCGAGAATATCCCATGACTTTGCCAAATATTTTAAGAAACCTTCAGTTGAACTCGAAAAATTAAACTTTTATAGAATTATTTGAACTATAATCTTGACTATTTTGTATAGATTGATGAACTTACACTATCACTTTATGGAAATCTTTACGGAGATTGAATGAGCAACACTGAAGTTAATGATATAGAACAATTAGCCAATCAAGAGTATAAGTACGGATTTGTGACTGATATTGAGACCGAGGAATTTCCGAAAGGTCTGAATGAGGATATAGTCCGTATGATTTCAGCCAAAAAACAGGAACCGGAATGGATGACGGAATGGCGGCTGAAAGCGTTCAGGAATTGGCAGAAAATGAAATACCCCAAATGGCCGAATGTAGAGTATCCGCCAATTGATTATCAGGAACTCTATTACTATTCTGCGCCCAAAAAGTCGAAATATAACAGTCTGGATGAAGTTGATCCTGAACTGCTCAAGACGTTTGAGAAACTTGGCATTCCTCTGAATGAACAGGCTGCGCTTGCAGGTGTGGCGGTTGATGCGGTGTTTGATTCGGTTTCTGTAGCCACAACTTACAAGGAGAAGCTGGCAGAACTTGGTATCATCTTTTGCCCGATTTCAGAAGCAATCCGTGATCATCCCGATCTGGTGAAGAAATATCTCGGGAGTGTTGTTCCTCAATCCGATAATTTTTACGCTGCAATGAACTCTGCAGTCTTTTCCGACGGGTCATTTGTGTATATCCCAAAAGGGGTACGCTGCCCGATGGAACTCTCCACCTACTTCCGTATCAATGCTTCCAATACCGGCCAGTTCGAAAGAACCCTTATCATTGCCGATGAAGGTGCGTATGTGAGCTATCTCGAAGGATGTACTGCACCGATGCGTGATGAAAACCAGTTGCACGCAGCCGTCGTGGAACTGATTGCGCTTGATAACGCGCAGATCAAATACTCCACTGTGCAGAATTGGTACGCCGGTGATAAGGAAGGCAAGGGGGGGATCTATAACTTTGTGACGAAGCGCGGCATGTGCAAAGGGCAGAATTCCAAAATCTCCTGGACTCAGGTGGAAACAGGTTCTGCAATTACCTGGAAATATCCGAGCTGCATACTGCTTGGGGATAACTCTGTGGGAGAGTTTTACTCTGTGGCACTGACCAACAATTATCAGCAGGCTGATACCGGTACAAAGATGGTGCATCTTGGCAAGAACACCAGAAGTAATATTGTATCCAAGGGCATCTCTGCCGGATTCAGCAATAACTCCTACCGCGGACTGGTCCGGGTAGGGAAGAATGCCGTCGGTGCAAGGAATTTCTCCCAGTGTGACTCTTTGCTGATTGGCGATAAGTGTGGTGCGCACACATTTCCGTATTTAGAGGTTAATAATAACACGGCGATTGTGGAGCATGAGGCAACAACCTCCAAGATCGGTGAGGATCAGATATTTTATCTGAATCAGCGCGGATTATCCACCGAGGATGCAGTGAGCATGATCCTGAACGGATATTGCAAAGAGGTATTCAATGAACTGCCAATGGAGTTTGCCGTGGAAGCACAGAAGTTGCTTGCGGTATCACTTGAAGGCAGTGTAGGTTAACGGATTTATTATATAACGAGGCTAAAGAACATGTTAGAAATCAGAGATTTAAGAGCAGCAATTAATGGAAAAGAGATTCTGAAAGGAATCAACCTGACCGTGAACAACGGGGAAACCCACGCAATCATGGGACCGAATGGTTCCGGAAAGAGCACCCTTGCACAGGTACTTGCAGGACGCGAATCGTACGAAGTGCTGGGTGGCGAAGTGATTTTCAACGGGAAAAACCTGCTGGATCTGGCACCGGAAGACCGGGCGAGAGAAGGCGTTTTCCTGGCTTTTCAGTATCCGGTTGAGATTCCGGGTGTATCAAATATCAATCTGCTGCGGAATGCGCTGAATGAGATCAGAAAATACCGCGGTCTTGATCCGCTGGATGCATTTGACTTTCTGCAGCTGGTAAAGAAAAAAGCACCGATTGTAGAAATGAAACAGGAACTGCTGAATCGCAGCGTAAACGAAGGTTTTTCAGGCGGTGAAAAGAAGAGAAATGAAATTTTCCAGATGGCAATCCTGGAACCAAAGCTTGGGATTCTGGATGAAACAGATTCCGGTCTTGATATTGATGCACTGCGCATTGTGGCTCAGGGCGTGAACAAGCTTCGGAGCGATGAGAATGGTTTTATTGTGGTGACACACTATCAGCGTCTGCTGGATTACATCGTGCCTGACTTTGTGCATGTCTTGTGGGATGGAAGAATTATCCGTTCCGGTACAAAAGAGCTTGCCCTTGAACTTGAGGAAAAGGGATACGACTGGCTGAAAGATCATGTTGAAGAGTTCGCAGGTTAAGGAGCAAAGGAATCACAATGACCCATGAAGAAATGAAACAACATTATGCCGGACTCTTTGAGCAGTTCGAAAGCAGCCTGAATGGTGAAAAGGCGCTTCCGGTGCATCAGAAGAGAAAGGCAGCGATTGAATATTTTTCCACGGCGCATATCCCGAATACAAAGGATGAAGAGTGGAAGTACACGAACATTGGACCAATCATTGCTCAGAGTTTTGCGCGTCCTGCACAGACAGCAGATATGCCTGCAAAAGAAGTGCTGGCAGCTGCAGGGGTTGAGTCAGACCTTTTCTACACCCTGGTATTCCATAATGGCACGCTGGTGAAACAATCCGGTGGAGAACTTCCTGCCGGAGTGACGATTGAACCGATGCACGATGCAGTAAAAAAAGAATACCCTGAGCTGAGTGAGAAGCTTGGTTCGTTGATCCCGCATGATAAGGATTTCTTTTCCTCATTGAATGCGGCGTTTCTGCAGCAGGGTGCCTTAATTCTTTTGAAAAAGAATAGTGTGCTGGAAAAACCGGTTCAGATCATTAATGTAATCACTGCCGATAGTCTGATGGTTGCTCCACGCTCACTCCTGGTTGCTGAGCCTGGTGCAGAAGCGATGGTATTTGAGACCTTTTATGGTGCAGGTGAGCATCAGTATTTCACCAACTCTGTATTTGAGTTTTTTGTAGCTCCGAATGCAACAGTGAAGTATGTGCGGGTGCAGGACGAATCAAAAAAGGCGTACCATGTTTCAAATATCGCTGTGTCGCAGTCACCAGATTCTAAGTTTTTCTCCTATAATATGAACTTTGGCGGCAGCATTGTAAGGAACAACATCAGCGCTGAGTTTACCGGGCAGAATGCAGAAACGCATATGTATGGAGCATCTGTGGTGGACGGGAACAGGCTGATTGATAATCATACAGCTATTGACCATGCAGTACCACACTGTGAAAGCCATCAGCTGTATAAGGCTGTTCTGAGTGACGATGCACGTGGTGTATTCAACGGAAAAGTGATGGTGCGTAAAGATGCACAGAAGACCAACGCTTTTCAGCAGAATAACACGCTGCTACTCTCTGCAAATGCGTTGATTGACAGTAAGCCACAGCTGGAGATTTTTGCCGATGATGTGAAGTGCTCACACGGTGCTACGATTGGTAGACTGGATGAAACATCGATGTTCTATCTGAAATCCCGCGGCATCGGTGAAGAAGCCGCCCGAAAGATGCTGGTACATGCTTTTGCCAGTGAAACGATCAGCAATTTGGAGCAGGAGGAAATCGCCGGCTATATTGAGCAACTTTTTACCTCAACACTGGATTAAGGCGCAGACTGATATGACACAACAGCACATTCACGCGCGTACAACTGCCTTCGATATCGAAAAGATTCGGAGAGATTTCCCCATTCTGCAAAGAATGGTGCATAATAAACCATTGATTTATCTTGATAGCGGAGCCACAACCCAGAAACCTATTGTAGTGGCAGATACGCTTTCCCATTACTATAAAGTGATCAATTCAAACATCCACAGGGGTGTGCATTATCTGAGCCAGATTGCCACTGATGCGTATGAATCCTCACGCGAGAAAATCCGTCAGTTTATGAATGCCTCAGGCACTGATGAGATTATTTTCGTAAAAGGGACGACAGAAGCGATAAACCTTGTTGCCTCATCGTACGGAAGAAAGTTTGTTGGTGAGGGGGATGAGGTGCTGATCACTGCAATGGAGCATCATTCCAATATTGTGCCGTGGCAGTTGCTGTGTCAGGAAAAAGGCGCGACACTAAAGGTTGTACCAATCAATGATGATGGTGAACTGATCATGGAGGAATTCCATCGTTTGCTGAATGAACGTACGAAGATAGTTGGTATTGTGCATCAGTCAAATACTCTCGGAACAATTAATCCAATAAAAGAGATCATTGACGCAGCGCATGCCATTGGAGTGCCAGTGCTGGTGGATGGGGCACAGGGAATACAGCACTTCCGCGTGGATGTGCAGGAACTGGATGTGGATTTTTACGCATTCTCCGGTCACAAACTCTATGGACCAACCGGTATTGGTGTGTTGTATGGTAAGCGTGAATTGCTGGAAAAAATGCCTCCTTATCAGGGTGGCGGAGATATGATCCGTTCCGTTACGTTTGAAAAAACAACTTTTAATGACCTGCCATACAAGTTTGAGGCAGGAACTCCGCCCATTGCTGCGGGTATCGGGTTAGGAGCTGCCATAGATTATCTTCAGGCGATTGGAATTGAAGAGGTTGAAGCGCACGAGCAGGACGTGAATAGATATATGATTGAGACTCTGAGTGATATACCAGGCATCAGACCAATTGGTACTGCAAAGCAGAAGGGGAGTGTGTACTCCTTTGTACTTGAGAATATCCATCCGCATGATATAGGTACAATTCTGGATACCGAGGGGATTGCCATCCGCACAGGTCACTTATGCACGCAGCCACTGATGCAGCGGTTTAAGATACCGGCAGTTGCAAGAGCGGCGCTGGGATTGTATAACACTAAATCTGATATCGATGCACTGAAGGCAGGAATTTATAAAGTTTTCGAGGTTTTTGCGTAATGGATGAGCAACTCAAAGAAATGTATCAGCAGGTGATTCTTGACCACAACAAGAATCCAAGAAATTTTAAGAAACCGGATCCCTTTACCCACTATGCAGAAGGGTACAATCCTTTGTGCGGTGACCAGATCGACGTATACCTCACTGTTGATAACGGTGTGGTGATTGATGTGGGATTCCAGGGGAGTGGGTGCGCGATTTCTAAATCGTCCGCATCAGTGATGACAACCCTTATTAAAGGGAAAACGCTGGAAGAAGCAGAAGAGCTGTTCCGCCATTTTCATGACCTGATTATGGGGAAGGAAATCACTGAAACAGACCGGGATGCACTGGGCAAACTGACAGTGTTTGAGGGAGTGAAAGATTTTCCGAGCCGGGTGAAATGTGCATCTTTATCATGGCATACGATGCATAACGCCATTATTGGCAAACATGAGAACGCCTCAACGGAGTGAATATGAGTGAACCGGTTTCATTAGAAAAATTACAGCAACAGGCGATCACGACCGTGAAAACGGTGTTTGATCCCGAAATTCCTGTTGACATCTGGGAGTTGGGACTGATCTATGAACTAAGGTTTGACCTGCAGAGGAATCTGAAGGTTATTATGACCCTGACTTCCCCCCATTGTCCGGCTGCCCAATCATTACCCCAGGAGGTGAAGGACAAGCTGCAATCCATCCCTGGAATCGGTGAGGTGACTGTACAGATTGTATGGGATCCACCGTGGGACAAGGATATGATGAGCGAAGTTGCAAAGCTGGAACTTGGGTTTTTATAATTTCACCAAAGATGTGTTACACAAAAGGAGCATATTATGCCAAACCTACGCCCCCCGCTGTATGATGAAGCAGCGGTGCAGCCGATGCGCGATGACTTGATCGCTGTCGGTTTTCAGGAAATGAGATCACCCGAAGAGGTGGAACAAGTCCTGAGCTTAAAGGATGATAAGATCACTTTAACAGTTATTAATTCAGTTTGCGGTTGTGCCGCAGGCTGTGCAAGACCTGGTGTCATGCTCGCACTTCAGAACAGTGTGATCCCTGACAGACTGACAACTTCATTTGCCGGACAGGATCGGGATGCAGTTGATAAGATACGGGAGTACCTGAAAGGCTATACCCCTTCTTCACCCTGTATGGCATTGTTTAAAAACGGAGAGCCGGTGTTTTTCCTGCCCCGTTATGAAATCGAAGGCAGAACCTTTGAAGATGTAGCTGCTATTCTGACCAACGAGTTTGGGAAGCATTGCTCACGTACTGGCCCTTCAATCCCGAAAGAAGAGTACGATCAAATGATTGCCTTCCAGGCATGCGGTTCTCAAATACCAATGCATAAAGGCGTTTCTATTCAATAATTTTGGTGGGTACTGTGGGCAGATGCTTGCAGTACCCTATTCCAATACAGAAAGAATCCAATGAAATTTAGTACACAGGAAGAGTATGGTCTGCGCTGTCTATTGCGGCTTGCGAAAGCCGGAAACAGCAGGGGTATGACCATCCCTGAGATCAGCGCCGTGGAGGGGCTGAGCAAGGCAAATGTTGCGAAAATCCTTAGGATTCTGAGAATCGGCGGATTTATTGAATCGGTACGGGGCCAGGCGGGTGGATATAAGCTGAAGCTTGCGCCTGAAGAGATGAAATTGTCGGATGTGCTTGAAGTCCTGGGGGGGAAGCTGTTTGATAATACATTTTGCCGTGATCATGCAGGTCAGGGAGCAGTTTGTCATAATACAATCGATTGTTCCATCCGTTCGCTCTGGAGGACTATGCAGGGCGTATTAGATCAGGTCTTGTCTAGCATGACGCTCAATGATCTTGTGCAGTCGGAACAGAAGATGGCAACCCAACTACTCTTTCAGTCAGAAAAAGTATTGGATAGTTTTCAGGTTTCACCTGAGGACGGTACCGTGTAGGTCTGGCGGTAAAGGAAACCAGATTTACTCCATGTTGAATTCAGTGGGAGTTATTCGTAAAAACCACTGTGGATGAAATACGGCAACTGTTTTCAAAACAATGGGTTACGCTTGTCCTTCGCTCTCACTCGATTCACCGGAAGTTCCCAACATTTTTACCTCCATCCATCCGTTTTTACTTTATTATCAAATAAAAAAAGTGTAACTTTCCCTTAACTAAAATCTCCATCGATAAATCCGGATGGAAAGGAAAGATATACTTATGTTAAAAATAGATTATCAGTTAGTTAAAAGAACGACACCTGTGGTTTTCCCAAAAAACCTGGGTTTCGGAAATTATTTTACCGATCATATTTTCGAGATGGATTACAATGAGCAGGCTGGCTGGCACAATCCTGTGATTAAGCCGCTGAGTCAAATGTCAATGCATCCCGCTACCATGTTTATTCACTACGGACAGGCAATTTTTGAGGGTTTAAAGGC
Source organism: Bacteroidota bacterium (assembly GCA_023406915.1). Lineage (GTDB taxonomy): Bacteria > Bacteroidota > Ignavibacteria > Ignavibacteriales > Ignavibacteriaceae > JAEXTR01. Next base: position 3,729 of record JAEXTR010000025.1, on the reverse strand, counting down.
GTTTTATACCGGAGATGATAAACCGGTTATCTTCCGTCCCGAACGTCATTTCCAGCGCCTGAACAACTCCGCAAGAAGAATGTGTATCCCCGAAATAAAAATTGAGGATGCAGTCTGTGCTCTTGAAGAACTCATTGCCATTGAAAAAGAATGGATCCCGAGAGGTGAGGGCGAGGCATTGTATATCCGGCCGTTTGTGTTTGGTGTTGATCCTGTTCTCGGTGTAAAACCAGCGAATAATTATAAGTTCCTCATCATACTATCACCGGTAGGTGCATATTATCCGGAAGGATTCAAGCCAATCAAGATTCTGATTCAGGATGATTTTGTGCGTGCGGTGCGTAAGGGTCTTGGAGAATGTAAAACCCCTGCGAATTATGCATCAAGTCTTCTCGGTACGGAACTGGCAAAGAAAGCCGGTTTTACACAAGTGCTGTGGCTGGATGCAGTTGAACTGAAATATATCGAAGAAGTTGGTACAATGAACATCTTTGTCCGTTTCAAAGATGAAATCGTTACACCACAACTGACTGGTGGAATTCTTCCAGGCGTAACACGCGCATCCGTTATTGACATTCTGAAAGAATGGAATATGAATGTAGTGGAACGCAGATTATCACTCGATGAACTCTTTGAAGAATACAAGAAAGGCAATGTTCTGGAAGTATTCGGAACAGGTACTGCAGCTATCATCACGGTTGTTGGTTTGCTGAAGTATAAGGATCACACCCTTATGATCAATGATGGTGAATCCGGTGAAGTGGCCCTCAGGTTGTTTGATCATATCACTAAACTGCAGCGCGCTGCTGTTGAGGATACACACAATTGGCTTCACTATGTTCCTGTAAAGGAAGAAGTGCTCGTCTAGTTCTTTGTCTCTATTTTCAAGAAAAAGCTGCCATCGGTATCCGTTGGCAGCTTTTTTTATTTATCACATTCCTAAAAGCTAACTGCTAGTAATTAAAGAATTTACACCATTTACCTCTAAACTTTTTCAGATAAACACCGATAATCTATTAGAAACGGGAATTTTTTTTCACAAAAAGCTTGACAGGTGTTTATTTGTACACTATATTTGTAGTGAACAAATGATTACTATATTATGAGCAACACAATAACAGACAGACAACAAGAGATTCTTTCATTCATTGAAAGTTTCACCAAACGCTCCGGCTACCCCCCCACAATGCGGGAGATAGCCAAAGAATTTGGAATGACTTCCACGAATGGAGTGAAGAGACATCTTCAGGCTTTGGAAAAAAAAGGGTACATCGCAACTGAGAGCAATGCATCGCGGGCGATATCAGTTTTGAAGCCGTCACAATCTGAGACAATGACTCTTAGCAGCCATGATGACCACTCGGTAGAAATACCGATTGTGGGCAGGGTGGCAGCCGGAATGCCAATCCTGGCACAGGAGAATCATGAGGGCACGATCAGAATTGATCCTTCCTTCATTCGGGCACAAGAGCATTGTTTCGCGTTGAAGGTTCGTGGTGAGAGTATGATTAATGCCGGTATACTTGAGGGCGATTATATCATCGTGTCTGAGGGAAAGACCCCCAGGAATGACGATATAGTTGTTGCACTGCACGAAGATTCTGCAACGGTGAAAAGATACAGGAACGAGACTGATCACATTGCTTTGATACCAGAGAACGATGCGTACCCTGTAATTAGACTACCTAAGGACGAACAGACCACGATCATCGGCAAGGTTGTTGGTGTTATTCGTTGGTTTCATTAAGGAGGATGATATGAAAAGTGAAATTTTTTCCCATGCAATTCAAAACAGACAGTTACTCCGTTTTGTTTATAACGGCAGACAACTGACAGTTGAACCAGTGTTCATCGGTACTGAACCATCCGGGGCAAAGGTGGTGTATGCCAGACCGATCAGCACCAGACGGATAGAGAAGTATCCCTACCGTCAGATTTTTAATATTCGCACCCTGAATGTACCTGCCTATGCACCGGTATTGCCACTGGCATCTATTTATTCCGGTTTAAGAGCAGTATAAGTTTGCTTCCTTCCTTTGTGGCGGCAGACTGTCAGAATTAGTCCGCCGCCACTTTTCTTGATCCATATCCTGCAAAAAGTTACAAAACCAATCTTCAGACGATCCACTGAAATTAAGAGAGTCATTTTTTTTCATTCTTGACAATCTGACATATTACAGGTATTTTTGTAAGCTATTATCTTGTAAGGTCTTAGATTTGTCATCACAAAAGGATAAGGAAAAACAGAGCCGCTTACAGGCATCTGGAATTATCCCTCAGCACATAGCTATCATCATGGACGGCAACGGAAGGTGGGCGAAAAAAAAGAATCTGCCCCGTTATGCCGGACACCGCATTGGAATAGACTCGGTAAGAGATATCGTGGAAGCATCCGCACAGATTGGTGTGCGGTATTTGACGCTGTACACTTTTTCAACCGAGAACTGGAAGCGTCCCAAAGAGGAGGTTTCCACGCTGATGCGCCTGCTGGTGCGCTCGCTGAAGAAAGAGATCCGGGAACTTCACAAGAATAATGTCCGTCTCACTACCATCGGAAATACCTCCGCAATGCCGGAAACGGTGCAAAAGGAGCTCGAAGAGGCGAAAGAAAAGACCGCGGGAAACACTGGTCTGGTGCTGGTGCTTGCATTGTCTTATTCAGGCAGATGGGAGATCACAGAGGCAGTTAGAAAAATTGCCATTCAGGTACAGGCTGGTGACCTCAAACCCGAAGAGATTAATGATGCTGTGTTCTCTTCTTCTCTGGCTACAGCAGGTATTCCGGATCCCGATCTTCTCATAAGAACAAGCGGAGAGATCCGGGTAAGTAATTTTTTACTGTGGCAGATTGCTTATTCCGAAATCTATATTTCCGATGTTTACTGGCCCGATTTCAGAAGGGACGCCCTCTATGAAGCGGTTGCCTCATTTCAAAAACGCGAACGCCGCTTCGGTAAAGTGAGCGAACAAATTGTTAAGAACCCTAAAGGTATGGATAATGCTGTTGTACCCTCGAATTAAGTTTTACATTCTTCTCACACTTTTTTTCATTCCTTTTAGTTTCCTTTTGCCCCAAACGCAAAACAGTTCCACGATACTTGGTCTCTCTGTGGAGGGGAACAAGTCCGCTGAAGCTTCTACCATCATTGCTAATTCTGGATTGAAGATTGGTGATGAGGTGACTATTCCCGGTGACAAAACAATCAATGCGATTAAGCAGCTTTGGGCACTGAATATTTTTTCAGATGTACAGATTGTTGAAGAGCGGAGAGTGGGAAATGGAATCTATCTGCTGATTAAAGTTGCAGAATTCCCCCGCATGGAGAAGTATGTGATCCGTGGGAATGATGAAGTAGATGAGGACGATATTGATGAAAAAGTTGGACTGATCAGCGCTCAGATTCTGAGACCACAACGTGTTCAGACTATTGTTGGCAGAATTAAAAAGTTGTATCAGGAAAAAGGGATGCAGAGCAGTCAGATTGCTCCGCTCTATTACGAGTTTGCGATGCTTGATTCTACCAGTGATCAGTACATTGTGACCTGGCGCGATCAGAAGAACTTCTCAGATGAGATCACGACAGAGTATGCAAAAACCGACGTGCTCGCTGAAGCTCTATTGAAGAGAGTTCAGGAGCGTATGGTACTTGTATTTGATATTAAAGAAGGTGACCTGGCGCGCATAAGAAAAATCAGCTTTGAGGGAAATGAAGCGTTTGATGATGATGA
>JAEXTR010000023.1 GCA_023406915.1 Bacteroidota bacterium | reverse complement strand
CCACCCGCATAATACCAATGGAAGTTCCAACGCTCCTTATCCACTAATGAAGCCACAAACAAATAACCCGCCAACGCCGTAAAGATCATCGCTGTCAGTGATACCATATCAAACGATTCGTAATACTCAGGGAAAATCACTTTCGCAATCCATGCTGCGGTATAGCCTGCCATCGTTACAAAGATGGATGAAACCAGCACGAACGAGAACAAATCAGTGAAGAACCGTTTTGAGGGGGATATCTGGGTGTTTCGCAGCGCTATAATAAACGCTGGCAAACCAATTGTGAAAAGATTGATGAACGAAACCCGTCTTGGAGTCAGTGGAAAATCAAGTGAAAATATCATAGAAAGCAAAGCGATCAATATCACCAGTGCATTTTTTGTTAAAAACAATTTCGCTACAGCGTTTACGGTATTTACTATTCTATTCCCCTCAGAAAATATGTGGGGGAGCAGTGCAAACTTGTTTTTTAACAGCACTATATCTGCTACTTCTTTTGTGATACTGCTTCCCTCTTCCATTGCTATGCCGATTTCTGCTTCTTTTATAGCTGGCAAATCATTTACACCATCACCAAGCATCGCAGTATAATATTTCTTTTTTCTGAAGTGCTGTAAAAGCTTTAATTTATGCTCTGGGCGCAGTCTGGCGAAGATGATACACTCACGGGCAGCATTTTCATAATCAGAATCAGACAGGCTCTCTAACTCACTCCCGGTGATGATCTGTTCGTGCTTTACATCCCACCCAATTTCTCTCACAACAGCCCTTATCGACGAAGCGGCATCACCGGAAAGTACAGCAACGCGAATGCCATTTTCGTTGAAGAGCTGAATCGCCTCCAGCACATCATCGCGAATCTGATCAAGGATTGCTATCACAGCAATGGGATTATTTCTGAAACCTGTAGGGTTTTTTCTGACCTCTTCAAAACCATTGGGATCGGATAACTCTCCGAATAATACAGTCCGGTAATCCTCGTATATTCGTTCCCGATACTGAGATTGTATTCTATCGGAGTCTACCGGGTCGACCCGATCAATCAGCACATCGTATCCGCCAAGGATAAAGGTTTTTGGCTCTGAAGAAATTTCCGGAATCAGTACTTTTACACCACTCATTTTCAGATCGCTGCTGAAGGGCATTTCTTCAATCAGCTGCACACCGCTTGAAAAGCCCTGATATACCGAAAACGTGGATAAGGTTGCATTCCTTTCAGACGATACAGCGTAAACTGTTCCAAGCAACTTCTCAACAAATGACTGCGAGAACTCATCCTCAGCAACAAAGAGTGAATGCACCGCCAACTTATTCTGAGTTAGTGTTCCTGTTTTATCCGTACAGACAACCTGAACATTTGAGAATGACTCTATTGCATTCAACCGCTGGATAATTGCACCCAGTTTGCTGATTCTGTACACACCCAGAGCAAAAGTGACTGAAGCCATCAGGACTAATCCCTGCGGGATCAGTGAAATAAGTATCGTTGAAATCTTCCGAATGAAATCTGAATCTGAAAATGGTATCGTCGAAGTAAAAAACTCAGCAATAATCAGAACAATTGCAGCAGCAAACAAAAATTCAACGATCCGGTTAATCTTCTTTTGTAAAGGTGTTACCAGGAACTTATACTTCTTTGCCATTCCTGTTACACCTGCAGCAAAAGAATCTGCACCAATCTTCTCAGCAACATAGTAGCCGGAACCCGACACACAAAAACTGCCTGATAGCACCTGGTCATGTACCTGCTTTGCTATCGGTACAGATTCACCTGTCAGTAATGATTCATCGATCTCAATTCCATTTGTCAGGATCATACTACCATCAACTACAACCTGATCCCCTCTTCTCACGATGATGACATCATCCTTTACGATCTCCTGCTGTGGGATAGGAGTTTCTTCTCCATTCCGAACGACTGTTACTTCCTTCTTCAGTAGTAAAGAAACCTTATCCAGCGCCCGTTTCGCCCTAATCTCCTGAATGATAGCGATCAATGTATTCAGAACCGCGATGAAAGTCACCCCGATCGAATCAAGAAGCAAGCGGTCATCACTATTATATACATACCAAAACAACAAAAACAAAACGAGCAGGAAGATGATGATATTAAAGACCGAGAAGAGATTCTCAATAATTATCTCTTTAACTGTTTTTGTTTCGGAACCCGTTGCTTTGTTAATCAGTCCGTCAGCCTTGCGTTGTGCAACTTCCGCAGCTGTCAGTCCTTTGAGTTTCAGTTCAGATATATTCATCCCAGTGCTTAATGGATAATGATTCCAGAGAGTATCTGGCAATCGCGTTAATAAAATATTTTGCAAATCTTGTATCGGTTATCAACGGAATATTGTAATCTATTGCTTTCCGTCTGATAATATAATCGTTCTCCAGTTCGTATGGGTCATTCGTTTTAGGAATATTGATTACAAGATCAACTTTCTTCTGCTCAATAAATGGAAGGATGTTTGGCTCTCTGTCATCAAGAGGCCAGTACAGTTTCTCCATATGAATACCGCTGTCCGCAAAAAAATCTGCGGTACCTTTTGTCGCGTAGAGGGGTATCCCGCGGGCTGACAAAAGTTTTATTTCTTCAATCAACGATGCCTTCATCTTCTGGGTGCCCGCCGAAACAAGCACACCCTTTTCAGGGAATCTGAAACCGGTTGACATCACGCTTTTCAAGAATGCTTCCTCGGCATCATCACCGATACAACCCACTTCTCCGGTGGAGGACATCTCAACACCCATTACAGGGTCAGAACCCTTGAGACGGGTAAAAGAAAATTGCGATGCCTTCACCCCGACATAATCAAGGTCAAACGATGACTGGTCAATTCTTGGAACCCGTTCACCCAACATTAATCGTATGGCAATTTCAATGAAATTAATTTTCAGCACCTTGGATACGAACGGAAAACTCCGTGACGCTCGCAGATTGCACTCAATAACTTTAATCTGATTATCCTTGGCGATAAACTGGAGATTGAACGGACCCGTGATATGGAAAGCCTTCGCAATCTGCTTTGTAATCAATTTAACCCTGCGCATGGTCTCCAGGTATGTTCTTTGAGGAGGAAGGATCAGTGTTGCGTCACCTGAATGCACACCGGCGTTTTCTACATGCTCCGATATGGCGTAGCAAAATAGCTTCCCTTCCTGTGCCACCGCATCAACTTCAATTTCTCGTGCATCGGTAATAAACTTGCTGATAACCACAGGATGCTCATTGCTGATATCCGATGCTTTGCGGAGATACGATTCAAGTTCACCGTCATTTAGTACGATGCTCATCGCCGCACCACTTAACACATAACTCGGACGGATCAGTGCTGGATAACCAACCGATTGAGCAAACGCCTTGGCCGACTCCAACTCTGTCAACTCTTTCCATTCAGGCTGGTCAATATCCAGTTCATCCAGGATTCTGGAAAACTTGTGGCGGTCTTCTGCGCTGTCAATCATTAAAGGTGATGTGCCCATAATCTGAATACCCGCGTTATGCAGTTTCATCGCCAGATTATTGGGTATCTGTCCACCCATTGAGATAACTACCCCTTTAGGTGATTCCGCATCGGCAATATCCAGAATCCGCTCAAGAGTTATCTCCTCAAAATACAATTTATCACAAATATCATGATCCGTACTGACTGTTTCGGGATTATAATTGACGATGATTGTCTTCAACCCCGATTTCGAAATTGTCTGCGCGGCATTCACACAGCACCAGTCAAACTCTACCGACGACCCAATCCTGTAGGCACCTCCGCCAAGAATTATCACCTGATTTGGCTCCCGCAGATGAACATCATTTTCAATGCCATGATACGTCATATACAGATAATTGGTACTCGCGGGATATTCCGCGGCAAGGGTATCTATTTGCTTCACAACAGGAATGATAGAATGTCGTATCCTTGCTTCTCTGACATCTTGCTCCCGAAGCGAGCCAATATCGGCAATCTGCTTATCAGAAAATCCAAGTTTCTTTGCTTTCGTTAACAGTTCAAGGTCATCGGTCACCGAAGAGGATGACTTCATATCCTGGTAATGATTAACAATATTCTGCATCTTGGCAATAAACCAAGGCGTAATCTTCGTCAGTTCACTGATCTGTTGAACGGAGTAACCTTTCTGCAATGCCGTAGCAATGTAGAGTAACCGCTTATCGGTCGGAACCGCAAGCGATTCATCCAGGCTCTCAGGTTCGGAAATCCCTGAAACAAACCCGGGATACCCCGTATCGAGCATCCGTACAGCCTTCTGTAGTGCCTCTTCGAAAGTACGCCCTATAGCCATCACTTCACCAACAGATTTCATCTCAGACCCGAGTACAGTGCTTACTTGCTTGAACTTCTGTAAGTCCCAGCGTGGATATTTGATAACGATGTAATCAAGTGCAGGTTCAAAATTCGAAGAGGTCTCTTTTGTAATTGAATTCTCAATCTCGTTCAGATTATATCCAAGGGCAAGCTTCGTAGCTACATACGCAAGCGGATACCCTGTGGCTTTCGATGCAAGCGCAGAACTCCTGCTCAGTCGCGCATTAACCTCAATAATCCTGTAATCTTCGGAACAGGGGTCAAGTGCATACTGAATGTTACACTCCCCGACAATTCCAATCGAGCGGATTAGACTTATTCCTATTGAACGGAGTTTAAAGTTTTCTCTCGATGATAATGTCTGCACAGGAGCAACGACAACACTGTCACCAGTATGGATACCCATCGGGTCAACATTCTCCATATTGCACACGGTGATGCAGTTATCGCTGGCATCCCTTACTATCTCGTATTCAACTTCTTTCCAGCCGTATAATGATTCTTCGAGCAGAATCTGATTCGTGAATGCGAATGCCCGCTCAGCCTTTGCAATCAGTTCCTGTCTGCTCTTTACAATACCTGAACCAAGGCCCCCGAGCGCGTATGCTATCCGTACCATCAAAGGGTAGCCGATTTCTTCTGCAGCTGTCAGGGCTTCTTCGATATTGCCAACCGTCTTGCTTCTTGCCACCTTGAACCCGCATGCGGTCACTGCATCGGCAAAGAGTTGTCTGTCTTCGGTCTTCTTAATAGCATCAGCGAGTGTTCCTAAAATCCGGACGTTGTGCCTCTGCAATACCCCTTTATCATGCAGTTCCAAACCCGTGTTGAGGGCGGTCTGTCCGCCAAAGCCAAGCAGTATTCCGTCGGGCTTCTCCTTGATGATAATCTGCTCAACAAAATGAAGCTGCACTGGTAGAAAATACACTTTATCCGCGAGTTGTGAAGAAGTCTGAATAGTCGCGATATTTGGATTAACAAGGCCTGTCTCAATCCCTTCATCGCGCAAAGCCTTAATTGCCTGACTTCCCGAATAATCAAACTCACCGGCTTGCCCTATTTGAAGCGCTCCGGAACCGAGGATGAGAACTTTTTTTGGTTTTCCTTTTTTAATCATTGGAGTGCCCTCACGAACATATCAAAAATAAATTCGGTATCATCAGGTCCAGGTGAAGCCTCCGGATGAAACTGTGCACCAAAGAACGGCTTCGAAATATGAATGATACCTTCGTTCGTCCCGTCATTGTCATTGACAAACCAGCTGCGCCAGTCAACCGGTAACGTGTTTGAATCGATTGCATATCCATGGTTTTGCGATGTTATGTAACAACGGTTGGTTCCTGCTTCGTTTACAGGCTGATTGTGACTCCGGTGCCCGTATTTAAGTTTGTACGTGTCAGCTCCTGCCGCAAGACCCAATATCTGGCATCCAAGACATATCCCAAGCAAAGGACTGTTGCGTTCCTGCAATTTCTTCACTTCGGCAATGACTTGTTTATTCACTTTGGGATCACC
>JAEXTR010000013.1 GCA_023406915.1 Bacteroidota bacterium | reverse complement strand
CATCATATCTCAGGCAGTGGCAGAGTTGATGAAATGATGTATGCTGAAGCAGCGGAGAATCGACCAGTTACAGATTTAAAGACTGTTAAGCAAAATCAGACCGATGTTGATACCAATGAGACTGATGAATCTCAGACAATTCTTCACACAGCCAATACTCTGAAGCCTGTTCAGGATTACACCCAGCAGCATCAATCCGGAGACAATGCGAAACAGGGTACCACGTATCATGGTCAAACATTTTCCGGACAAAGTGAATTTTCTGAATTCGGAACGTTCTCTTCAGAACTGAATCAGATCGCAGGTGCAGCCCGTACAGCAATGAAACCGGGTGTACCAGTAACAACTGAAAAGGTAGTCAGAGACACAGAAGTATTCAAAGAAGTATCACGTTTTATTGCCCGCCGGGAAAAGAGTGAAATGATCCTTCGGGTTGAACCTGAAAACCTTGGCAAAGTGAAAATCCGACTGGTGATGCAGCAGGATCAGATGAGAGCTCAGATCGAGGTTGAGTCAGATGCAGTAAAGAAGATGCTGGAAAGCAATCTCCCGCAGTTGTTCCGTGATGCTGGTCAGGCTGGCGTACAGTTGGGCGCAGTGCAAATTTCACTGACTCAGCAGGAGTCCAGGCAGACGAAGCAGGGCAACCCGCGAAAAAGAAATGCTGAAAAAGTAGCTGATACAAACCTTGATGATAATAAAGAAATGAAAACACAGAAACGCATGGGATATAACACCTATGAGTATCTGGCATAAGGAGCAAGTATGGTTGATGGCATAACAAATATCTTCGGTGATTATCAGGGACTGCAGCCACAGGGCAAATCAGTGCTTGGTAAGGATGACTTTATGAAGCTCCTCGTTGCCCAATTGAAGTTTCAGGACCCCATGAATCCGATGGAAGGCGCAGAGTTCGCTGCACAGCTGGCGCAGTTCAGTTCTCTGGAGCAGTTGTCAAATATGAACCAAACACTGGTTCAGTCAATGGAAACAAACTTTCAGCTGGCACAGGCGGTTAATAATACCATGTCTGCTTCCCTTTTAGGGAAAGAAGCCCGGGTTGAGGGAAGTGGATTTAACAATACAGGGCAACAGGTTGTCAATTTTGGTTATGAAATTGGTGCACAGGCAAAAGAAGTAATACTCACTATTAAAAATGATGCCGGTGCAGTCGTAAAAACTATAAAATCTTCAAATATTTCTGCCGGGAAGCATAAACTTTCCTGGGATTTTCTCGATAATAACGGTAATCCAGTACCAAAAGGGAAATACTCATTTGAGATAACAGCAACGGGCACCAACGATGATACACTGAATGTTGTCTCCTATAAAATAGGCACCATTCAGGCGGTAAAATTCACGGAGGATGGTACGAAGCTTGTTATCGACGGTACTGAATACTTCCTGAGCGAGATACTGGAATTGTATAATCCCTCTACAAGCGGAGAGTCATAATGGCAGATGTAATCAATGGTATTCGCGTACCATTTGTTCCGATCGTTCAGCCGGAGGATGTTCCCTCTAAACCCGTGAAGGGTTCAGGGGAATTTGATGACCTCTTCCGCCGTGAGCTGGAGAAACTGAAGTTCTCCAACCATGCAGCGAAACGATTGGAGTCGCGCAACATTCAACTGAGTGAAGATGAGATGGTAAAACTCAACTCCGCTATTGAAGTTGCAGAATCGAAAGGCGCGAAGGATTCACTGGTAATGATGGATGACACGGCATTTATTGTAAATATCCCCAACCGTGTTGTTGTTACAGCAGTTCGCGTGAATGAAGAATCCGAAAAAGTCTTTACTAATATTGACAGCGTAGTGTTCGCTTAATTTTTATCAACATAACAGAGCGGGACCTTCTCGGGCGCTCTGGACCTGGCTGACTGACTGATGCCGGGTCATTCTTAGGTAACCATAGGAGGTTAATATGGGACTCACAAGTTCACTCTTTTCAGGTGTATCAGGATTACGCAATCATCAGAAAATGATGGATGTAATCGGTAATAACATCTCTAATGTCAACACAGTTGGTTTCAAGAGTTCAAGAATACTCTTTTCAGAAACCCTCAATCAGGCAGTTCGTTTTGGTTCAGACCCCGAAGGCGACCGTGGCGGTATGAACTCCTACCAGATTGGTCTTGGCTCTCAGATCAGTTCAATTGACCGCGTCTGGGCCCAGGGCTCATTCGAAAGAACCGGTATCGTAACAGACCTTGCGCTTGAAGGTGAAGGTATGTTTATTCTTAAACGCGATGATAAGATTCTTTATACCCGTGCCGGCGCCCTCACATTTGATGCTAACGGTAACCTCGTCAGCCCGATGAACGGTCTGATCCTGCAAGGTAAATCTGCAATCGATGCTAATGGTGAAATCGGCGAAATCCAAAGCGGCAATCAGCTGACTAATATCAACATCAGCCCAAGTCTCAAGATTCCAGCAATTGCAACAACATCCACCAGTTGGGGCGGAAACCTGAAGAGTGATTCTACCCTTACCAGAAGTGAATTGTTCGTGCAGAACGGTAACTTCAATACTGGCGATATTGTTGGTACTACCTATACTGACACCAATACGATCTATGATGAAGACGGTACAGCGTACACTTTCGAATCGACCTACACAAAGACTGCAGCTGATACCTTTGATTTTACGTATGATATTCTTGATCCTAGTGGTGCAAGCATCTTTGCAGCGCCTCCGGCAGCTATCGAAGCAGTCTTTGATCCTGTAACTGGTGCAATGACCACCTTTAATGGTGTACCTGCCGCAAACTTCGCATTTAATGTTGGCGCTGGTACGATCCCGGCAGGTTCAACCCTGAGCTTCGAGTATGACCCCACCGATATTCAGTTAACCAATTCAGCCACAGCATTTTCTTCTACAGTTGACTCAGCACGAAAGCCCACTTCGGTCAGTGGAAGTCTCACAATCTATGAC
>JAEXTR010000002.1 GCA_023406915.1 Bacteroidota bacterium | reverse complement strand
CAGCAATTCTGCCACCTATATCTTCGGGATCAGGCAGGTTGATGCCACGCAGTACGTGCAATGTACGCTCAATCGGTTCACTATGCTTTTCCTGAGGGTAAATCGCAATCCACCCGGCTAAAAGCAGTATCAGAAGAAAGAATTTTTCGGTAAATTTGTACATATTCAATTGAGATATCTGTGAAAACAGAGGCATTTTCTGTCACTTGGCTGATTCCAAAATAATCATATTCAACTATGAATCCAAAACAGTTTTTATCCCCGGCTATTCGTTATTTCATAGCACTACTTTTTCTCTTCTCGGCATTCGTCAAAACTCTCCCTATCCAGTCATTTGAACTTACGATTGTTGCGCAGGGACTTGCTGACTGGAATACTGCCCCCTTTCTTTCACGGATTATTCTTGCCCTGGAATTTTTCATCGGACTGGCTTTTCTTCAAAAACGGTTTTTAAAGTACCTTTTCGTACCTGGCGCTCTTCTGCTTTTGCTGGTTTTTAATCTCCACCTTGCATATATGATGATGTCCATGCAGAATATTGATAACTGCGGCTGCTTTGGTCAGGCACTGCCGATGACGCCTTTGCAGGCAATACTCAAGAATTTGGTGATGATGGGTATGCTATTTGCGCTCTACTTTTTGAAAGGTAGTTTTGCAGAAGGGGAGAGACCTTTTTCGTATCAGTTGATGCTTCCCGCGGCACTCTATGCATTTGTTTTGGGGAGTATGTTCATCATTTTTCCGCTGGAGAATGTCGGGGTGCAGCCAGAAGAAGAACCTGTTATTATTCATTCCGATTCTCTCACGACAACTGATAAGCCTGATACTCTTCAGGAGAAGTTGAAAGACACAGTACTGGTGAAAAGTACTCGGGATGAAAAAGGGGACACAATAACCCTTTCTACTCTTTTCCAAAAGAAGAACTCATTATACACATCATTCAGAGAATTCATTCCTGCTCAGACTCTTGGTGTTAATGATGGCAGAGTAATTGTTGGTGTGTTCAGTCTCGATTGTGATCATTGTCAGCGTGCTGCTTCTGAAATAATAAGCTTCAAAAAAAAGTTTGGTAAAGCAACGCCAAGATTATATGCCTTGTTTTTCGGTACAGAAGACCAGGTTTCTGCATTTTTTGCTTCAGCAGGGGGTGAATTCCCTTTTACGATACTCCCTCCTGAAAAATTCTTCCCTTTACTGACCTCAGCCCCACCAAGAGTCACTTTTATGATTAACGGCAATGTAATTCTTGATCGGGATGCTGACGGATATCAAAAAGATGAATTCGAAAAACTGATCAGAAAGTATGCAACGCTTCCTGAATAATTGTTGGGAAGTGCTCCGTACCGGTACTTGCCGTTTATAATAATAAAATACCTTCTGTCACTCCTTGCATGCTTCTGTGGAGATTATGTTTGATACTCTGCTTTTCCTGCGCATTTTTACCCCGTAACTTATAAAGGAGTTGATGGTATGCGTTCCGGAATTCTTCTTATGGTGCTTTTTCTCAGCTTTTCAGCCGTTTCAGTTTATGGTTCAAATACTGGAACAAAGAAAAGACTCGTGAATGAACAGATTGTTGTTCTAAATCTTGTTGAAGGAATTGAAAGCGGCAATTGCGGATTGTGTTGCTGCAGTGCGGTGTTATTGGGTGAAATTGGTTCCACTGACGCTGTAATTCCTTTGATGAAGTTGTTTCATTCAGATTGCAAAACTGAGCTCAGAATTGCAGCTGCGCAATCACTGGCAAAAATCGGTGACCCCCGGGGATTAAAACTGCTTGAGTATGCATCACAGTATGACACTGATCCCCGTGTTAAGCGGTTTGCTGAAATCTTCTATCGCGCCTCTCTCGCAGGTTTGATCGAATCCTGATTTCCCCATACTACTTATTTTCTCATGCTGTCTGCAAGTTACATTAATTGCAGACAGCTTCTATTTTAAAAAAAAGAAAGCCGCCTGAAAAGGCGGCTTACCGAAAAATGTATTCTGACAGTCGTCAGTATGTCACATTCGTATAGGTTTGTTTCCCATCTGCCTGAGTTTCTTTTACTGTGATCACAACAGTATGGGGAACATTAGGATTGGTGGTAACGAATTCCACTTTGTATGATGCAGTCAGGGCTCCTGTAATCGGAAGCTTGGAAAGATCCAAACCCTGTGCATTGTAAGGTACCAAAGTTACAACACCACCGGTGCATTTTGACATATCCCATGGACGCTCATTATAGAGTGTCTGCCAATTGTAAGCGTTAGCAGTATCATTACCGCCACTCCAAACTGTGTGTACAGTAGCTTTGCCCTGAAGCTTCTTGCACATCCAGTCGGTGCTCCATTCGTACAGATTACTTGGCTGGGTTGATTCGTCAGTAAAGTTGATGATTACACGCTGTGCATTGATATTAGTTCTCCATGTGAAAACTGAGTCAGCGAACAATACACCAACAACACCGTTTTCATCATAGTAACCATGATTTTTATGGAAGTTCTGAGCTGCAGCCACCAGTTTAGCGCTGTCTGGTCCGCCGAATTGTTCAGTGCGGGATGTACCGTATGAACGGTTCAGGAATTCCTCCAGTTTTGCAGCTGTGGTAAAGTTGATAGCGCCGTTGATATATCCATAATATCCGACGCAGGCAAACTTCACATCAAGACCTGAAGCTTCCAGAGCTTTTGCAAATTTTACAATTGAAGCAGCAATTGAGTCAGCTTCTTCGCCCATACTGCCTGAGTTATCTACAGTGAACACAACATCAGCTGCCAGTTTGCTTCCGGTGCTCACTTTTGTGAGTTTCACACCTTGCACAATATTATCTTCTGTAAGGAAGAAGTTCTGATTAGCAACCAGGTTGATTGCTGTGTTCGTTCCGGGAATAACCATACCGGTCAGGTTCAACTGAATACGGTTTGGATTGCCGGATGTCTTCGCGAATGACGCGGTTGGAAGCAGGTTGTTAAGAGTTGTTGCAGGAACAACTATACCTGTTGGGTCTGCCGGAATGTCAGTGTTGTTTGTGTTGTTTCCGGACGGGTTCTCTTCTTTGTTGCAACCTACGTATAAGAAGGTAAGAAGAACAAATAAAAGAGTGAAGTATTTTCTCATAAGTAACCTCTGGATGTGAGAAAGAAATGAATGAATAAGTTGCATTATATGTACAAAATATGCGCATTAAATTCAAGAAAAAAAGTTATTTGCGTCACATATTGTTTATAAAATCTAGCATTTAAACCTGAAATTCACTGTTTTTACAAAATTACGTGCAATTAATGAATGAATTCAGTACGTTTCTTGTTTCGGTTTTAATACCTGTAAAATTTTACGAAGCGAAAGCTGCATTTGTTCCTGAAATCTGATACTCCTGTCTGGAAAAAAAATCTTCTTGTGATCTGGATCAGCCAGTTTCTTACCATGGCTGGTATGAGTTCTGTTATTCCTTTTTTACCGTTACTCATCCGGGAAATGGGTGTAGAAACCCAGGAAGCTGTTGCCGGCTGGAGCGGTCTTATCTTTGCTGGTCCATTTATAATTTCCTTTTTTATGGCACCTGTATGGGGAGCAGTGGGGGATAAGTACGGAAGGAAGCTGATGATACTCCGTGCAGTCTTCGGACTTGGTATAGCTCAGTTTCTCATGTCCGTAGCGCAGAGTCCTGCACAATTACTGATTTTCCGGCTTTTCCAGGGCACCTTAAGTGGTTTCTATCCATCTGCAATGGCGCTTACAGCCGCATCAACACCTAAACAACACACTAATTACGCGCTCGGGCTGGTTCAGTCTGCAAGCAGTGCGGGGAACATTGTTGGACCAGTGATTGGAGGGGTATTGTCAGATGTATTTGGTTTCCGTGCAGTGTTTATGATCGTTGGGGTGTTACTTTCATTAACAGGTGTTCTTGTACTCCTGTTTGTGAAAGAGGAGCGTAACCCCGAGACAGAAGAGCCATCATCATCATTGATTGCAAACTGGAAAGATACTCTTTCAGACCGAAGCCTGAGGGTAGCAGTAATTATCATGTTCCTCGCGACATTTGGGGTGTCATTAGTACAACCGATTTTTGTACTGTATGTAGAAACTTTTTCCATTTCGCCAGCAATGCTTCCAACGGTAACGGGCGCACTCTACAGCGTACTTGGAATCTTTTCAACCATTTCGGCTGCTGTGCTTGGTAAAAGAGCGGATAAAAAAGGTGTGAGAAAAACGCTGGTTGCTGCAACCCTGGTGACGGGAATCATGTATCTTTTGCATTACATCATACCTTCCGTCTGGTTGCTGGTACCGGTAAGGATTTTTCTTGGACTTGGGTATGGTGTGATTCTTCCGGTGATCTATGCCCGGATGAGCATCCTTGTACCGAATGAGCGAAAAGGCGGCATATTAGGGGTTGGTTCAAGTTTTCAGATACTCGGGATT
>JAEXTR010000362.1 GCA_023406915.1 Bacteroidota bacterium | reverse complement strand
GATTTATGGCGGCAAAATCGTTTGCTGTTGTTGGCGTATCGAATAACAAGTACAAATTTGGATCAACACTTCTAAAAGAACTGCTGAAACGGAACTATACTGTCTATCCTGTGAATGCAAAGGGTGGGGAGTATGAAGGGATTAAGGGGTATACCTGCCTGAAAGAGATACCAGCTAAACCAGAGGCTGTTGTGGTAAGCGTGAAACCCGAGAAGGCATTGCAAGTGCTTGAAGAGGCTGTTGAGCTGGGTATCACACACTTCTGGCTGCAGCAAGGATCAGAATCACCAGCGGCGATAGAATATGCCGCAAAGAAGAAGCTGAACCTGATACACGGATTTTGTCTCATCATGTTCCTGAATGATATTGGATTTCCGCATAATCTCCACAGAGGAATTGCAAAACTTTTCGGTAAGATGCCGAAGTAGGGCCCGATAGAGGGATGACCATAGTATTTAAACGAAAAGAGGCTGCCAACATGACAGCCTCACTAGTTTTGTACCGAAAGCCGGACTCGAACCGGCACCTGGTGTAAGCCAGACTGGATTTTGAGTCCAGCGCGTCTACCAATTCCGCCATTTCGGCAAAACAAGAATCCAAATATAGAAGGATTTGGTCTTATTTGCAAAATTTCAAAGTATCAATCAGGATTTTTTAATCGAAGAAATATCGGTCCCATTCAAATCTGTAAATAGTATCATAGTATGATACAGTAAACCCCTTCCCGGTTCTTTACATTTGTTTCAAAGAATTATTGAATTTCAGGCAATGAGCAGTAATGCTAACAGTCAGAATTGAAGGAGTATAAGTTTCTTGATTATTTCTTATATTAGCGTATTAGATTTTTGGAAATACAGGGTTTTCCCTGCTCATAATAGCAGAGGGAGTGATTCACAGGGATACAGTCCTCTTGCAAAAATAGTTTGCAGAGGTAATCTCAGGTAGTTGGATGCGTTCAATTCCATTCCCAAGGTGGGGGTGGGAGAGGTGTATCATAAACAACTATGGAGATTACCCTATGAAAACTCTTACTGAAACAGCCCCCAGAATTTTTTCCACCTTAATTCCTTCATTTGGTTACACTCTTCTTGGTGACCGTCTTACCCCAATTTTCAAGAGAGAGAACGGTATTTTTGTATCCACTGATTACCGTTGGGTTGGTGAGTTTTCCAACGGACTCGCACCCGTTTTTACCAAAGGTATGCAATATGGTTATATCGCTGTATCCGGTGAATTATTGATATCTGCGGTCTATTCCGAAGCATCACCATTTTCCTGTGACCGTGCTTTTGTGCGCGTGGTGAATGATCAAGACTGCGACGGTGCATTCTGTCCTTCTGATTCAGTAACCTGCTTGATTGACAGGTCCGGAAATATACTGAACTCGTTTGATGGTGAGATGTGCTATAGCAAGTTTGTTTCTGGTTTTTGTACTGTTGCACTGATTGATAGAAGTATTGAGGCTCAATCTTCATTGTTATACGGTCTTATCGATATTGATGGCACCTGGGTGTGTGAGCCAGACCGAAATTACCTTCATACCGATGGGCGTGGGACCTGTGACACCGAAGGGTTTTTACTCGCCAATTTTGGTGTGCCGATCTGTGGTGGGGGGAAGAAGAGCTTGAGGGATAGAAGTCACTATTCCTTCCGTCATACAAAAATAAGCTGGGTAGAAAACGGTTTTACCCGTTATACTTTAGGTGAGAAGCAGGTTCTGAAGAATGAAGCCGGAGATTATATGATGTGGATTGATCATCATGATTATGCGGATGAGTGGGATGCGGAATAGTGATTATGCACTCTACTATATTCTATCAGTTTCATCAGAAACATACCAGTAGATACTTTTCAGCTCGTATAATAAGAAACACTGAGTTACAGGGCATAGTATCGAAGATTAAGGTTTACTATGAGACTCTTTAAGACATTTCTTCCCGAAAACAGTAAGGAAGAATTGGTGTACCGTCCATCTGAGGCAGTTATTGATAGAGGAAAGAAGCTTTTTAGCTATACCTATGAGTCCGGTGATAAGTACCCGCTGATCGAACCTAAGGAAAACAACGATGGTGGGGATGGGTTTCGAGAACAAGGTCTCCAAATATCTATCACACAGAAGGCAAGGAAACAGAATCGATTTATGGGATTAATGTGAGTATTTAATTAATAACCAAGTATGAATCTGATGATAATGCAAAGGATCAATAAATTGAGCGATTTATAAGGATAAATTCTCTATTAGTCCATTTTTAGTCCAAAACTTGGTAAAAATGAACCATCGTTGATATTGACTTTTACATAAATAAACGATAACTTAAATAAGTTAATGATGGGGGGAATCCTTTGCTGATGCCAATATCTATTCTGAAAGCAAGTGAGAATATTGATGTTCCAATATTTTTAAGATCAGGGGTGTGGGTGATCCGGTAATCTGAGTTTTAAAGTATCGACTGACTCTTTTCATAACAGTTTTTTTGCGGAGGTATTATGCGCAGAAATAGTCAGATGTTAGTTTTTTCGTTCGTGCTACTGCTTTGTATTCTTGGAAGTAGTTCTGTGTATGGTCAGCAGATGGTGGGGGATACGCTTGAGT
This sequence comes from Bacteroidota bacterium, assembly GCA_023406915.1. GTDB lineage: Bacteria > Bacteroidota > Ignavibacteria > Ignavibacteriales > Ignavibacteriaceae > JAEXTR01. The sequence goes on along the minus strand of JAEXTR010000362.1, from coordinate 5,336 downwards.
ATCCTGATTTCCAAACCTTAACCAGTGATTCTAACTGGTTTCCGCTTCATGTTGGGAATACATATTTTTTCAGAAAATCGGTGATTAGCGCTGGAATTCCGAGGACTTCTGTGTATTATTCCATATCGTACTCAGATACAGCAACGATCAATAACCGATTACATATCGGTAAGCTGCCTGATAAACTATATCACTATGATACGCTCGATCAGATCGGAAGGCAGAATGGATATGTTGTTCTTAATGCCCGGGTACCAGATGGAACAGTGATTGGTTACACCACTTATACACATGGATTCACAACGCAGTACGGGGATACTCTTCCGACCAGGAAAATGAGCGGAAGTAGTTCATGGGATGTATTCGCATTGGGAGTTGGGTACTACAGAAATGGATATTCTTATTCAGAGCATGGTGGCTACTGGCAAGATGAAACTTTACTCTGTGGATTAATCTATCGGAACGGAAATTGGGTAAAAGTAGGAGTTTCAGGCCCACAGCTTACTATTACCCCTCCTTCAATTGTTACCACACCGAATTTTTTACTTTCAGCGACAATCGACCACAAATACAATGGAATTACGGATTGCGGTTGGTGGGGGACCTATCATTTTACTACCTATCGAAAGTTTCACTCATTTTACACAAATGGTACCGATACCGTTCATCTTTTGCCTTATCAAATTCCGATGCATTGTACAACAAAAGTTGCAACGATTCCTATTGAACTTGATACCGTGCTAATGAAGACGTACTCATACTATTTTCGGATTCACCTGAAGGATAACGGTTTATGGCCTCAGGAAAAGTTCTTCCCTGATTCCGGTTATTTTAAGATTGATTATCAGCCGATGGTTGGTGTTCTGGATGAAACGGAGATTCCGAAAGCATTCTCACTTTCGCAGAATTATCCTAATCCGTTTAATCCTGTATCAACCATTACGGTGATGTTGCCTGAATCAATGTATGCAGAGGTAATTCTATATAATGTACTAGGTGAAAAAGTAAAGACGCTGCATTCAGGAATGATGAGTGCCGGGGCGAATCATGTTGAACTCAATGCTTCTGATCTATCATCGGGACTCTATTATTACACCTTGAGAGCTGGTGGATTTACCGATGTGAAGAAGTGTGTGGTACTCAAGTAATTAATGAATATTATCTCAGAGAGATATTAATGAAACAGTGGCTATTAGTAGTTTTTTTAGTTGTGACTGCAAATTACATTAATGCACAGCATTCGGATCAAACGCTGGGCAGGAAAGCACCTCTGGTTTCAGAACCCACGGATGTGGAAGTGCCGTTTACTGGTGAAACTATCGAGGATGTATTGAGCATACCTGAGTTAAATGGTTGGAAAGCAGTTGACACGATGCAAAATACATACGGTACCGCCCTTTCCTCAATCAATCCGCTTGCATACGATCCCGGTTCAAATGTTGTTGCTCTGGTGCATCGTGCCTCTATTACTTATGGTTCAAGTTCTGGCGAACTATGGTACAATATCTCCACAAACAGGGGGGTAACCTGGACCCGTATTCCTGTAGCAATCAACAACGGTCTTTCAAAAATGGCGCGATTCCCTTCGATGGCAATTTCAAACCCTTCCAATGGATCAATTGCCAACACGGTAGGTCTTTTTACATGGTCAGAACTAATCCAGGGTGCCTTTGGTGGAGCTGGTTATGGATTTGATCAACCTCTTGGCAACGGGACATCTGCCTCAAATATGGATAACACCACTCAATACAGCAGTCAGGTACCAGCATGGACAAGTGCTAATACACATTGGATGTTCTGGGCTTCAGACAATCAAATTTATGCGAGTATCACACTATTCAGAACACATGACTTTATTACCATCGATGTAATCACACCACCTGCTTGGTCTGCTTCAGTGTTTCAAAATGATTATAACCAGATAGGGGGGGGGGCTTCAGCGCTTGATGGAACTCTATATTTTGGAGTAGTGGGTACATTCCCGCCACCTGATCCTCTCAATCCCATATTGTCTGGTTGGTTTCCAGGGGTATCAAAATCAACAGATCACGGTGCAACCTGGAGCGCTTTTGAAGTTATTGATTTCAGAGTTATACCGGGTTTAAGTAGTTTTGACAGGCTCTTCGATTATAGAAAGGACTCCGATCCAACTCCGGTTTACCAAACTGATATTCACGTCGACAAATACGGTTTACCTCACATGCTTGTTAGCTTAACCGATGTTGTGGGTAGTAATAACTCAGGGATAAATGCACTCGTAGAAATCTTCAAGACTCCAGCGGGACATTGGGATGGTCATGTTATTTATTGGAATATCCCTGATCATGCTTATAAGTTAAGAGGTCCTGCCTTGGGTCAAATGGGACCTTCCGGATATCTTGCATTCGATAAAACACGTAGCAATATGGTTGCTCAATGGGTAGCACCGGTTCAGAATGATTCCCTTTGCGATATACTTATTTCATGGCGCAATGTTGACGAACCCTTATGGTCTCCACCAATAAACATAACTAATACGCCTGGAATGAATGAAAATGCCTCGCATTTAGCGCCCTATCTCGCGGGTGACTTTGGGACTGGAACTATCACTGCATTTTCATTATTTACTTATCCTGCAGGATACGCAGGTCATTTTCCAGATGCTGGGGGCTATGAAAACTTACCAAGTGTCATTTTTATTAAACCAGTGGATATCCCGCTCAGTCTTATTCCTTACGCACCTTCTCATTTGATAGTAACTCCAAGCGGTACAGGTAAAATCAACCTTGCCTGGGCAGATAACGCCTTAAATGAGACTGGCTATGTAGTGGAGCGGAAAAACGGTGACAGCACAAGTTGGGGGCAATATTCTATACTCGCAAATCTTGGACCTGATGTCACTACATGCACAGATACACTCGTAGCTGATTCTACTTATTATACATACAGGGTGAAAGCTGTGTATGGTGGAAATTCAAGTGGTTACAGTAATCAGGCACAAGTTCTCACACCTGTTTCAGTGGAATCAGAAGATATTGTGAAGATGCCTCTTGTTCATGATCTGGGACAGAACTACCCGAATCCCTTTAATCCCGAAACTTCCATCAGATTCGAATTACTGGTGAAAAGTGAAATTACCATATCCGTTTTCAACGCTCTTGGTGAAACCATCCAAACACTCGCCCAGGGGACTTATGATGCAGGCAGACACGATGTAAGGTTTTATGCAAAAGATTTACCAAGCGGTGTGTATTTTTATCGGTTACAGGCGGGTGCATATATAAAGACCCAGAAGATGGTACTTATGAGGTAATCTGAAATAGTTTTTCATTTAGACATTTTATTCAACTATTCTGAGGAGTAGTAAACAATGAAAATGCTGCTTTCACTGATCGTGGTTTTCATTTCCATTGCATCCTGCGTTAAGGCGCAATGGGTCAATCAGGGTGCATGGCCAAACGAAAATTTGAAGGGTGGGATTGGACTGTCCGGTCTTGCTGTTGATCCTGATGGAAAAGTATGGATACAGCCCTTCAGTGCGACCGATACCATCATGACAGGGAATGGGGTGGTACCTACCCGGGTTATCTATTGCTTTAATGCAGATGGTACACCCGCCCCATTTTCACCTATTAAAACATTTGAATATCCAAGTGGAATGGTTGACAGCATACTTGGAAACTCAGGACGTGGACTCAGAGCGAGTGCTGATGGAAACATTATTGCATCACAGGGATACTGGTTAGTAAAGATTGACTACCAGACTGGTCAGGCATTGTCTAAGATTGAACCCTTCATTGGTTTGGGTCCCACTGGCTTGAGTCTGGTTCCCTGCCAGGTTGGAATTTCGGATAACGGTGAAGTGTTTGTATCCGCCGTGAACGGTACGTATCCTTTAAAGAGATTCGATTCGAACCTTAATTTCATTGATAATGCTGTTGCCACCGTTAATGATTTTGGAAGAACACTGCTGGTATCCGGAGATGGACTTACAATATACAATACCCGATTCACAGCACCCTACGTTGAGAAATACGTCCGTCAGAATCAGTTATCCCCCTTTCTGCCAGCAGGCACATTTTTTGAAGGACTTGCAATTGAATCTACTGCCTGGGATAATATGGGAAATATATGGCTCAGTGCTGGTAGCTATTTAACCCAGCCTTACTCTGCGATCTATTCCCCCAACACCTGGTATGCTTTTAATCCTCATTACGAGGTATTGGTTGACAGCCTAAAATGGGAGTTTAACACACCGCTGAGTCCTGATGAACGTCCCAGAGGTCTCGCTTTTTCACCTGATGGCAGATATGCATATATCGGGTGTTCCGGAAGTAGTGCATATCCCATGGTTCAGCGTTTGTATAATCCCTCTATTAACTACATTCTGGAAGCGCCGAGCAATTTAGTGGCAGTGAGTACCAGCAGTAAAAACGTAAGACTCAGCTGGAGAAGCAATTCGATCAGTGAAATGGATTTTGTAGTGGAAAGAAAAGACGGAGATACAATGAGCCTTGCCCCGTATATGGTGATAGCATCCCTCGTAATGAACGCGACCACATTTGTTGATACTTCTGTGGTAGATACTACTCTCTATTCATACAGGGTTAAAGCTATGAAGGAGCAGGTGTCAAGTGGTTACAGTAATCAGGCGCAAGTTCTCACACCTGTTTCAGTGGAATCAGAAGATATTGTGAAGATGCCTCTTCTTTATGATCTGGGACAGAACTACCCAAATCCCTTTAATCCCGAAACCTCAATCAGATTTGAGATACCTCAGCATAGTAATGTAAGACTGATCATTTTTAATTCCCTGGGAGAAGCAGTGCAGATACTGGCGGATGGTTTCTTTGAAGCGGGGAGTTATAAGGTGATGTTCAATGCAACAGGTTTGCCTGGCGGTATCTACTTCTATCAATTACAAGCTGGTGGTTTCACCGATGTGAAGAAGTGTGTAGTTTTGAAATAGTATTATATTTTTATGTTTTGAAAAGGAATGAGTTTCATGGAACCCTGTTTACTTACTGATCCGGATATCAATCCGGATGATGGAATAATATTTGCAGAGATTGGAAAAAGCGCACCCTTATGGAAAGCACTATTTGATAAAATTGGGGTGGGGTATCCTGAATGTATTTTTGGGTGGAATTATTATCGTGACACAAAATGCTGGCTGATGAAAGTAACCACCAAGAAAAAAACTATCATGTGGGTTTCAATCATAAAAGGAGCGTTCAGATGTACATTCTATTTCCCTGAGCGGTTTCTTGATCAACTCTTGGCATTGCCAATTTCTGATGAGGTCAAACTTAGTATCCGCGATGGAAAGCGGGTAGGAAAGTCGATAGCTATTGCGT
>JAEXTR010000352.1 GCA_023406915.1 Bacteroidota bacterium | reverse complement strand
GTATGAAAGCGGTGCTGAACTCCAGAAAAAACTGAAGTGCCCCGTCAGAGACCTGAACGCCATAGTCCGCATTGCCTCTTCTGATTATCTGTTCCGCTCAAAGGAGCAGGAAGACCTCCTTTCAGGTTCCTTGCTTGCACTCGGCAGTGCAATGCCCTTACCATAGGTTGTATGAGACTCAGGATCATTTCAGGTGAACTCGGCGGACGGTGTATTCAGGCGCCCCAGTCTAAAGAAACACGACCAACTACGGATCGAGTACGGGAGACCCTGTTCAATATCCTGCTGAACCTTGTTGACTTTGAAGATATCAGAATGCTTGACCTGTATGCAGGCAGCGGTGCTCTGGGATTTGAATCTCTGAGCCGCGGTGCCGGATTCGTACAATTTATAGAACGCAACTTTCAGGTGTATAAAAACCTGAACAATAACATCGCTCTGCTTGGTGTGCAGGATCGGGTCACTGCATCACGGATGGAAGTGACATCATACTGCGGCATGCAGCCAGCGGAACCGTTCCACCTGATTCTGGCTGATCCCCCGTTCTTTGCCTATGATGTGTATACGGCTGTAAAGGGGATATTTGCTAACAGACTGCTTGCTGAGGATGGTCTTGTGGTGATTGAACGGTCAATTCAGACAGAGGAAAAAGACAAAGAGGGTTTCGGGAAAACGCATTTCAGAAGGATTGGTGATACCCTGCTGTACCGGTTTGATTGGGAAGATAAAGGCAATCCTGCCCCGTAATTCTATTTTTCTTTAATAAACTCCAGATACTTTTCTGCAAGATCGTGGGAATCCCCATATTCCTTCATATCCAGAACCTTTTGATAATACTGCCGTGCAAGTCCATACTCCTGCCTCCGGTCATACTCCATCCCAAGATAGAGGGCAGCGTTCACCCAGTAACCCGACGCATCATCCAGATCAAGCTTTTCCGAGAGCTCACTGCATTTTTTAAAATGGGTGATTGTTGAGTCGCTGTTCCTCCATGCCTGATGGTACAGCCCCACATAGTAGTGTGCCTCACGCCGGGCACGCAATGTATAACCACGCATCCCCTTTTCACCCTTTGCGATCACACCAGAAAATATAGAATAATACAGATCCGGGTCACCGCCTCTGACGCCAATTCTGCCAAGCCATTTTTCAAAGACAGGATTATCAGGGAATTCTTCATGCAGTTTTCGTGCATACTCCATCGCAGTAACCATGTCATTCTCGAACGCATAATGCAGTGTCAGCAGCAGATACATGGCTTCGTATCTGGAATACTTCCCTGTTTCCGCAGTCTTTTTCAGCTGTTCGATCCCGAGTTTCTTATCCCCCGAAGGGAAAAAGAGCATGAGGGGTTTAATAAAAGGATATTTTTCCGGAATCACCGAAGCGTAGTAATTGTAGATACCGGTTCCCAGCAGCACATCGGTATTGCCGGGATCATTGCGTTCTACATACTGAACAATGGGAAGGGCGATTCTGCCATCATCGGCAGCATTAATCCAGTCCTCACGTAGTGAGCGGAGGCGGGCTCTGAATCCGATTGCTCCCCCTTTGAAGAAAAGCGCCTCTATATCCTTTGGTCGTTTATCCAGCAGTTTATCACAATGATGGATAATGTCTTCAAGCTTTTCATAGAAGAGATCATCATGCTGACGGTCTTCGGTATCAAGCAGAATTTTCCACCAGTCAATCATGGCGAGGAAAAACCGTCCGGCGGGCTCATCCGGCTCAGACGCCATAAGGGTTCTGAATTTTCGTTCTGCAGAGTCGAAACTGATGTTATAGATATCTCTGATACCGGAGTGTATCAGAGAATCGCGGCTGGATTGAGGGAAGGACTCCCCAATCTGAACCAACAGCAACAGGCAGAGAAGCCCGAAGGTTTGTCTCCTGGTCAGATAGGGGAGCCAATATTTCATGCTTCGATCCGGTCCCTGAGATAGCCGGAAAGAACATCGATTGCTATCCGTTCCTGCTGCATGGAATCACGCTCCCGCACGGTAACGGTATTATCTTCAAGCGTCTGCGTATCCACCGTAATGCAGTAAGGCGTACCCACTTCATCCATTCTGCGGTAGCGTCTGCCGATAGCCGCCTTATCATCATAGAATACGCGCATCCGTTTCCGCAGATCAGCTTCGATCTTACGAGCGATCTCAGGCATTCCATCCTTATTCACCAGTGGCAGAATTGCAGCTTTGATTGGCGCAAGTTTCGGATGGAAGCGGAGGACGGTACGGGTTTCTCCGTTGACTTCCTCTTCATCATACGCATTGATCAGGAACGCCATAAATGATCTGCTGGCACCGGCAGATGTTTCAATAATAAAGGGGGTGTACTTCTCTTTCGATTCCTCGTCATAATACTTAAACGATTTGCCGGAGAACTGCTCGTGACGTCCGAGGTCAAAATCGGTACGGTTATGGATACCTTCCATTTCACCCCAACCGAACGGGAATTTATACTCAATATCAACGGCTGCCTTGGCGTAGTGGGCAAGTTTATCCAGGGGATGATCATGATAGCGGAGACTTTCCTGCTTCATACCCAAACAAAGGTACCAGTTAAGCCGTTCTGCCTTCCAGTATTCATACCATTCAGTATCAGCACCCGGTTTCACAAGGAACTGCATTTCCATCTGTTCAAATTCACGGGTACGGAAAAGGAAATACTTCGTATTGATTTCATTCCTGAACGCCTTACCAATCTGGGCGATACCGAACGGGAGCTTCTGGCGGGATGCATTCATCACATTCACCGCATTCACAAAGATACCCTGGGCGGTTTCGGGTCTGAGGTACACCACGGCGCTGGCATCTTCAACAGGACCCACAAAAGTTTTGAACATCAAATTGAATTTTCTCGCGTTGGTGAATGTCCCCTTATTTCCGCACTGCGGGCAATTCAGTTCTGCCTGAAGGTACTGCGCATTTTCAGCATCCTGAAGAAGGTTCTCAAGGAATTCGGGTGTTTCAGGATTTTCTTCCGCATTATTTTCAAGCAGAGCAAGAACGGTTGTGCGGAAGGTCTCCTTCAGCGGCTGTTCCTTCAGGTGTTCCAGCAGTTTGCGGCGCTTTTTGGCGGGGATCATTTCCATCAGATAATCGGTACGGAATCTGGCTTTACACTGCTTACAATCGATCATGGGGTCAGTAAAGTTTTCCACATGACCGGAGGCTTCCCAAACCTTAGGGTGCATCAGGATAGAGGCGTCCAGACCTTCCACATTCTCCCGGTAGGTCAATTCTTTCCACCATTCCTCCTTGATATTTTTCAGGAGCTCCACACCCAATGGACCGTAATCCCAGCAGCCATTCAGACCGCCATACACTTCACTCGTTTGAAAGACAAAACCTTTTCTTTTCGACAGAGAGACCACTTTCTCAAGCAGATCATTCGCATTCACTTTAGACATTCAGATTCCGGAAAATTATTAATAAAACAAGTTGTAATATAACTATTCAGCCGCTATTTTTTTTACGATGGGAATTGAGTGGTTGTTCCGGAGGGGGGTAGCTTTGAGTAATCGGTTAATTCAGCTATCTAAGTTCCTTGCGCTTCGAATGTTTCCAAATTCTCAGTTTTAGATACGAAGACCTTTTATTAGATTCCTGTATCATTTTTACGAAACTAATGAGGTACCTCCATGCGGAAAATGAAATTACTCCTCGTGTTCATCGCTCTCATGTTTACACCAGAGCTCTTCAGTCAGTCGTTTCCTGATTCTGTTATGCTTGCAGAAGTGCGGGCATCTATTGACGCAGTGAACCTTCAATGGATCAGGGGTTTTGAAAATGGTGATATTGAACAGGTGATGGCTACCTTTGCACCTGATGCAATAAAACTTGGGAAAGACGGCAAGTCCTACCACGGATTGGCAGCCATTCGCACCCTCATTACAGCAAT
>JAEXTR010000316.1 GCA_023406915.1 Bacteroidota bacterium | reverse complement strand
GTATGAAAGTGATAGCAAATGGTGGTTTGAATTTCAGTGTGCTTGATGGATGGTGGGATGAAGCTTTTGATGCTTCACTTGGATGGAAAATTGGTGACAGGGAGGAAACTGAAAATCTTGAGCTTCGTGATGAAATAGAGGCGAGGGAGATTTACCATACGCTTGAACACTCGATTATTCCAGCGTTCTATGACCGTGGCGATGATAAACTTCCACGGAAGTGGGTCAGGATGATGAAAAACTCCATGCGGGTGCTGACACCTCAGTTTAATACATCACGGATGGTAAAAGAGTACTTTTTGAATTATTATCTCCCCGCCTATGAAAAGCGGGAATTCCTCAGTGAAAAAAATTGGACCGTGCTGAGGGAGTTTACTGCGTGGAAGCATCAGATCAGGGATGCATGGAAAGATGTATCGGTGATCGGGGTTGAAACTGATAGCAGAACAAGTGTCTGTAAGACTGGCGATAAGTACACTGTAAAGGCAACCATACATTTGGGTGCTCTGACTCCTGCTGATGTTGATGTACAGTTATATTACGGTCCGGATGGTATTCCGGATATCAGTGCCAACAGAACTGTATCCATGAAACCGAAAACACGCAATGAAGGAAATGACAGCCTGTATACTTTCACCGGCACAATCCTCTGTACGGATACTGGTCGGTTCGGAGTTACCGTGCGGGTTCTCCCCAGACATAGACTTCAGGCACATCCATTTGAAACAGGCTGTATAGAATGGGCGAAAACAATAGAATGATACGGCAATGATTTTAGAGACTTTTGAAGAAGATAAAACCGGGTTATTTATTTATTCCGAAAACCGTTTCGATCTTGTGAATAATTTCAGTATCATTCATAAGAACCGGAAGCAGGTAGCACCAATTTCCATCCATTACAACGATGTTTGCCGGTTTATCTCTACTCCTGAACCAAAGAACGTGGTGGTGTACCGCCTGTTGACAAATCTGGAAGACGTGGATATCTCATTCATGAAATATGGCATCCTCGTACAGATTCAGGGGGTGCAGGAAGTAATCTATTTCGATCCGGTATTTGCACTCCGGGAGATTGAGGAGTATACCGCATCGTATGAGGACGCTGAGCTCAGATTCAGAATCCAGCAAATCGGGCTGAAATCAAATGCGGTCCGTGCCGGGCTTCCTGATTTTAAGGAAATCTACAGCTTTGATCTGGAAGTTGAAGAGGTTAAGCATCAGAATGATAAGGTGTACGCTGAGATCATTTTCGCTTTTACTGATATCGACTTTTCAAAGACACTCCCTACAGAACAGGCAATCCTCACATCCTTTTCGCTTCAGGAAGAGAAGAAACCAACGAAAAGTAAGTTTATTACTATGTCCATGAAGGACTTTGGATTTACCTTCACCGAGGCAAACCCTAAGGATGTTGCCGGGGGTAAAGTAAAAGTAAATAAGTTCAAACAGCTTGTGGTCCCCCCTGAAAATGACTCCAATCACAGCGAGAAGGAACAGGAATTTGATGAAGCAGTTGAAAAAAGAAAAAGCACTTCCATAGAAGGGGAAGGAAAGAGTTTCAACACCTTCAATGATTTACTGAAGAAAAGCAATGCTGCTAAAATAGAGCAGGATGAAGATGGTGATGGGCATGATGAAGGTAAGGAGCTGCGGCAGACCCAATTGGATGGTCTGAATAATATCTTCCAGCCAACCACTCAGTTGCGTGAAGCCTTCTTTGACCGGAGTAAAAAGCAGGTTGTCTTAAAGCTGCGGAAGCGCGAGTAACCTCTCTGTAGCCGAAAACACGGTTTCCGGACTGATGCTCTCCATACAGTTTGGTGAAACGGTACAACTGGGTTTATAGCACACGAGACAGGGAATCAGGGGGTAGATTTTTGTAATCCTGCCATAATCATAAATCTCATGATGTGACGTCGGACCAAACAAACAGATGACCTTCTTTCCAAGTGCTGTTGCCGCATGCAGTGCAAGTGTATCCCCGGTAACGATGATATCCGCCTGAGATAGCAGTGAGAAAAACGAACGCAGGGTGTTATTCGTGCCGGTATCAACAACCTCAGGATACATCGCCTTCAGTTTCGCATTTCGTTCCGCCTCTTCGGGACCACCGTATAACATCACTGTTATATCCCTCTTGACCAGCAGCTTTTCAATAAGGTCAGCATAACCGTCAAAAGTCCACTGCTTATACTTCCATCTGCCACTTGCACCAGTATTCAGACCGATAATGTTATGATGATCAGGGATTGTATGGCGGTGTCTGAACTGATTGGCATGGAATCTCTCTTCTTCACTGAGGTGGAGCTGAATCTCCTCCTCCTTGAACGGAAGCTCAGTGATGGCGTGAATGATTTCCTGATATGAACGGGTATTGGTCTGCTTTAACCGGTCAAAGGCACCCATTTCAAGCCAGTGCTCAGCGTCCTTATTCAGCGGGACTAAATGCCCACCTTCACCTAAAATAAATCCACGCTTCTCTCTCCCTTTTGCCAGGGTCGCAATTGGTGCGCTCACGGGAGAAGCATCCGGATGGATGACAAGATCAAACTGTTCTGCCATAAGGCAGTACATTGTTTCTGGTGCATCATGGCGCAGTACGCGATGGACGAGAGGATTATGATGGAAAAGCTCGGCAGCTGACCCTTTTGTGATCCAGGTGATATGGGCACCGGGATATGCAGCATGTAAAGCCGGAAGCAGTGTTGTTGTTCTTAGTACATCACCGGTTGCATCAAGCTTGATGATAAGAATTCTGGTTGAAGGAGTTTCATAGTGAGTACAGTTTGGACACTCAATACCATCTGCCTTGTTGAACTTGCATGGCCTGTCACCAGGAAAATGGTTACAATCGCTCTTTAGAATCATTTTTTCAGTTCCTCAATGATTTCATCTATGGTCTGAGGTATCCGGTTAAAACCGTTATCACCGGTTTTTTTCTCAATTTCTGTTGCGAAGCTGACACTGTCTGTCAGCGAATAAAAGTGTTCAATCCCTTCAGCAATCTGGTTCGCCTCAGCTTGCTTCACTATAAGTCCTGTCTTGCCATGGTCAACAAACTCAGCCAATCCCCCAACATCTGTTACAATGACTGGTTTTTTAAATCCATAGGCAACGTTAAGAATCCCGCTCTGTGTAGCGCTACGATACGGAAGCACTACGACATCAGCCAGACGGTAGTAACGCCCTACCTCTTCATTGGGTATGAACTTGTTGATGAAATGCACTGATTCAGACAATCCTTCTGACTCAGTAAAACCCGTATACTCCTTTGGTGAATCATAAAACTCGCCAACTACCAGCAAACGGTAGCGGGCATCCTTTTGCACCAGGGATTTCATACTCTCCAGCAGGAGGTCCAGCCCTTTATACTTTCTTACATATCCGAAGAAAAGAAGAACCCGGTCACCTGCATTCCAGTGTCCGGGCAAAATACCGGGACCTTCGTCTGCAACGGTATCATAACAGTCATAGACAGGTAATTCTGATTTAAACACTGGCTTCCCGGCTGAGTATGCCCTTAGCTCCTTCACAAC
>JAEXTR010000104.1 GCA_023406915.1 Bacteroidota bacterium | reverse complement strand
AAATCGTGCCAGTGCAATCGATGCTTTTTTGCGGGGAACATTCGGATCATCTTCAACAGATTTAATCAGCCTGAAATACCGCGTGTATGTAGTGTAGATGTTCAAAACATCCAGAATAAAGCCTTCTTCAATGGCTTGCCTCATGCTGTACAGGTGGAAGGGTGCTTCTCCATTCTCACCCGGTTCATGAAAGACTGCCTTCGTCTTAAATTTTGGCGTAGCCGTGAAGGCAAAGAAACTGATGTTCTCCTGTCTCCCCCGCTTTGCCGCTTCTTCATACATCTTCGCACGCGCCTCTTCCGTAAGCCCGGTATCCTCCTCATCCCCCTGCATTTGTTCCAGCACAACCCTGGCTATACCTTCCTTGTTCAGTATCCGCTTCAGCTCTGCTGCTGCTTCACCCGATTGCGATGAATGTGCCTCATCAACGATGACCGCAAACCGTTTGTCTTTCGTGTCCAGGTCTATTTCCTGCTCCTGGTTTCTTTCTTTCCGGTCTTTATTGATCTTCTCTACTGAGTCAAGCACAAAGGGGAACTTCTGCAGTGTGGTAACAATGATCGGTACCCCCGTTGCCAGTGCCTCAACTAACTGCTTCGTGTTTTCATCAATCTTTCTCACCACTCCTTCTTTATGGTCGAACTGGTAAATCGTATCCTGCAGCTGTTTGTCCAGTACTCTCCGGTCGGTGATCACGATAACAGAATGAAAAACCTTCTCATCCCTCTCAGTATGCAGAGATGCAAGACGGTATGCCAGCCAGGCAATGGAATTACTTTTTCCACTGCCGGCAGAATGCTGCACAAGGTAGTTATGCCCGGCACCTTTTGCCTTCGCGCTCGCTATCAGCTTTCTTACCACATCCAGCTGATGATACCTGGGGAAAATGAGTGTCTCTTTCTCCTTCTTTACGATTCCCTTATCCGTATAGACCCTGGACTCCGAGACCTCAAGATGCAGGAACCTGCCGATGATATCCATGAAGTTGTCTTAGGTAAGCACTTCTTCCCAGAGGTATGCCGTACGGTACCCTTCCTCCTGTGGTGGATTTCCGGCGCCAAGATTATACCCCTTATTCAAGGGTAGGAAAAAAGTATCCTCACCCGCCAGTTTGGTCGTCATATATACTTCATCAGTATCCACAGCAAAATGTACCAGTGACCGTTTTTTGAACTGGAAGATCAGTTCCCGTGGGTCACGGTCCTTTTTATACTGTGTCTTTGCGTTCTCCACAGTCTGACCGGACAGATGATTTTTAAGCTCCAGAGTCGCTACCGGAACGCCATTCAGGGCTAACACCATATCAATCGACAGATTGGGATGTTGCTCACTGAAATGAACCTGCCGGTACACTTTCAGAATGTTCTTATCGTAGTCGTCCTTTGCCGCAGGGTTCAAGGTAGTGTTCGGTTGGAAAAACGCCATCCTGAATGTTCTGCCAAAATATCTGAACCCGTTGCGCAGTACAAACAATGCTCCTTTATTATTCAGCTCGGTGCTTAAAGCATTGATCAGGGATTCTCTTGCTGTATCGCCGTTGTAATCCAAAACATGTTGCCACGCCGTCGGTTGGGAACCTGCGATAAACTCTATCACATCATTGCCGAATACACCCAGTTTCCGGTCGTACTCTTCGGGTTTCCCTTTGGTGTAGCCGCCATCTTGCAGCAGCGATAACTCTATCGCCTCTTCAAAACGAATTTCAGTGTACTTTTTCATACTCTTCCTCCGGCGTAAAATCCCTGACATCGATCTTTCCAGTTACTGCTGCAGTAATGAGTGAGATGCGGTATTCCTTGAGTTTTTCGATGGCTAGAACTAATTCATCATACAGTGATTTGTTTTTTATCTCTTCATCTCGAAGTCTCTTGCCTAATTGAAGTTGCTCTTCTATTGGTGGTAGAGGTATTTGCAAATTTTTTATCAATTCTACCGAAAGACCAGGTTGTGCAGCAGTTTGAGAATACTGATTCAAATTCATTATCTGCAATAGGTTTCTCATCCATTCAGTATTAAATAAGTTTATGGGAGACAATACAACTGCATGTTCTGTAGCATAAAATTTTCCGCAACCAATATTAATATTTCCACAGAGAGCACCCTGGCGTCCAATTAAAATAAATATTCCGCTATGAGTATACTTATCAGTATAACCTCTTAATCCGTTTCCACCCATAACTGGAAAATTACCAGCAGGAGATATTTGCTCTGATGAGATGAATTCTCCACTTTTCATCTGGACTAGATACTTCAATTTCCTCACCTCCCAATGTTCCGGTATATCCCCAAGCCAATCGATGCCGGAAGGTTTCATTTTAACATTGGGGTCTAAACCCTTTGTAACTGCCCGGGTGATGAGCGCAATCCGCTTCTCCTCCAGCAGTTTCAGCAGCCTTTCCTTTTCGGCTATCAGGCTATCAATTTTGGCAGTCTTGTGGTCGAGGAAATTTGCAATAGAAATCTGTTCGAGCGGAGTAGGAACAATACATTGAAGGTTTACAACTTCATCGAGAGTTATTCTTCTGAGTGCTGATCCTTTGTAGTTACTGGCAATTTGTTCCTTACCAATCTTAGATTGAATATAATAATGTAAGAATTTTGGTGCCATGGAATCTTTAGGCGTCAGTATAGCTAAGGAACTTAAAACTACAAAATTATTATGCTTAACAATTGCCGTCTTACCAATAGTACCATCCTTTGAGAACAGAACAGAATTAATCTTGGGTCGGCATCCGGCTTTCTCAAGCTTTAAAAAATCTGACTCCGAAATTTTAAGTGAATTACTAATGTTCACCTCTCCAGCCTCTATATCTTTAACCGTAATATACGGAAATCCATCATCGACGGATTCAGGAGAGAAGTGAGAACCATCTGTAATTTCAGTACAAATAAACTTAAATCGGCGAATAGTCCAATTTACAGGAAGCTTTGATATCAGACTATTATCGATTAATATGTAATTACTGTATGAGTCCATTTTATTTAAGTCTTTGCTGTT
>JAEXTR010000284.1 GCA_023406915.1 Bacteroidota bacterium | reverse complement strand
ACCCAAAGCAGACGGGATCTGATCCGGGCATCACTGGTGGGTTACACCAATGCCGGGAAGTCCACTCTCTTTAACCTGCTGACTGATGCGGGGATACTTGCTGAAGATAAACTATTTGCTACACTGGACAGCACCACCCGGGCACTTCAGCTTGATAAACAGACAAAATTGCTGCTGAGTGATACCGTTGGATTTATCAGAAAACTCCCCCCTGACCTGGTGGCATCGTTTAAGAGTACCCTGAATGAGGTAAAGGATGCACACATTATCCTGCATATTGTGGATGTATCCCACCCCTACTTTGAAGACCATATCAGTGTGGTGGAGGAAACCCTGAAACAACTGGGGTGTGATCAGAAGCCGCAGCTGAAGATTCTGAACAAGATTGACCTGCCGGAGGCGCAGGAGCGGATTGAATTCCTGCAGCATAAGTACCCGGATGCACTGCTGATTTCAGCATTGCGGGGATTGAGGGTGGAAGCCCTGCAGGAGAAACTCAAGGATTTTATCCAGTCCGAATACCGGATTGAGTCTGTGATGCTGCCACATCACGAATCAAAGATCATTTCCGAGATTCACCGGCTGGCAACTGTGACAGACATTGACTACGGTGATACCATCGTATCCATTACTTACACAACGAACAGAAAAAACTCAGAGAGAATTAAAGGTTTACTCCATGGCAAATACGAAATTGTTACTTGACGGTAATTCCCTGACCCTTGAACAGATTGAAAATTTTATCCAGAATAATATTCCTGTTGCGCTCACACCCACTGCACAGAAAAAGGTTGAGCGTGCCAGAAAACTGATTGACGAGTGGGTTGATCAGGAGAAAGTAGTGTATGGTGTTACCACCGGATTTGGCGATTTCAGCAATGTGACTATTTCGAAAGAAGAGAGTGCACAATTGCAGGAGAACCTCATCATGTCCCATGCGGTGGGTGCTGGTGAACTGCTGCCCCTGTACATTGTGAAAATCATGATGCTGCTGCGTGTGAACGCACTGGCAAAGGGGCATTCGGGTATTCATCCTGAAACCCTGCAGCTGCTGATTGACATGATGAATCATAATATCATCCCGGCAGTGCCGTCCCAGGGGTCGGTTGGTTCCAGTGGTGATCTCGTTCCCCTCTCCCACATCGCACTCTCCCTGTTGGGTAAGGGTCAGGTGTTCATTCAGGAAGACCTGTTTGACAGTCCCGGGAAACCGGTTGCTGCCCCCCAGGCATTAAAGAAGTTTAAACTGAAACCGGTACAGCTCCGCGCCAAGGAGGGATTATCCCTGATCAACGGTACGCAGATGATGACCGCCTTTGCAGCGTATATCTGCGCACGCGCACAGCGGCTGCAAAAGACTGCTGATGTTGCGGCAGCACTCTCCCACGAGGCATTGCGGGCAACTGATAATGCATACGATGCGCGTCTGCACAAACTGCGCCCCTACAAGGGACAGGCAGATGCAGCAAAGAATATGCTCAATCTGATCAAAGGAAGCGGTATCAGGGAATCACACCGGAAGAATGATACCCGCGTGCAGGACGCCTACTCATTGCGCTGCATCCCGCAGGTACACGGCGCATCACGCGATGCAATTTCGTATGTATGCAATCAGGTCAGTATAGAGATTAATTCAGCGAATGACAATCCCCTCCTTTTCCCGGATGATGGTGATCATCGTGAGGGGGGTAACTTCCACGGACAACCGGTCGCGCTCCCGATGGATTTTATGGCAATCGCACTTTCAGAACTTGCCAACATTTCCGAACGGAGAACTGAGCGCCTTGTGAATGGTACGCTGAGCGGACTCCCGCGTTTCCTTGCAAAGGAAGGGGGACTGAACTCAGGTCTGATGATTGCGCAGTACACTGCTGCCAGTATTGTATCAGAGAATAAAGTGCTCTCACACCCGGCAAGTGTTGATTCAATCCCGACGAGTGCCAACCAGGAAGACCATAATTCCATGGGATCAATTGCGGCACGGAAGTGCCTGAAGGTTATGCAGAATCTTGAGGTTGTGCTTGCGGTTGAACTGATGGCTGCTGCGCAGGGACTTGAGTTTCTGAAGCCGCTGACTCCCGGGAAAGGTACCGGCATTGCGTACCGGGTCATCAGGGATGCAGTGAAGCCGTTGGATAAAGACCGGATTTTATATGAGGATCTGAACCGTGTTACCGGTCTGGTGAAAGGCGATACGATTCTGAATGCCGTTGAACGGGAAGTTTCCCTGAGGTAGAAGATTGAGTGGTCGAAGTTGAAAGGTGCGACCCACTACGGGGTCGAAATAGTTTTTCTCTTCATTTATTACTATAAATCTTCGATCCCGCTGGGATCGGTGCCAAGCAATCGGATAACCATTTATTCGCAACACCAGTATCAGTAGATTGTTGGAATCCGCCGGTGGCGGAGGCAGAATATGAGTCAGGTAATGATCCGTCAGCTGACGGATCAAAGATTTATAGAAAAAAGTCGTGAGAGGTACCACGACCCCAGAGTGGGTCGCACCTTTCTGAGAGTTGAACGAATTTAACTTTGAGCCTCCCCCGAAGGAGGAATCAATATTTTCCACCGAATTATCAAGTGAGCCATACGAATTGCGGAAAGTCCCATCGGAGAGATGAAACCCATCCTGGAAGAATGATTTACACCAGTTTCTTCAGGTCCTTCCGGTCACGTATCATCACAATAGGATAGACATTTTCGTTAGGATCAAAGAAGGGGGAACGGCGATAAAAATACTCAAGCCGCTTCATCGGGTCTGACCTCATGCAAGGATCATTGCGGAGGAGGTCTTCAAACTCTGCACGCAGCTCCTGATCCTCATCCAGCATCTTTTTGATGAGGGGTTCCATCACATATTTTTCTGCGTATTCTTTTCTCTCAATATAGGCATTGAAAAATCCCCAGCTGACCAGAGAGTCTTTTCCTTCCGGTTCAAGAAGCTGCATGATACAGCGAACCCCCTTTTGACGGGTGGGAACGATGAACCATCCGGGACCCGGTGTCATGGTAGCAGCAACCACTTCCGTATCCACCTCCAGTCGCATTCTTCCTTCATACGGAAAGAGTGCCGGACGGGTATCAGTAAAGCGGTAACGGGTAACCGGAACCTCTGCCTCAGTGCGGCATGGGAGTACGGTGATACCGTGGAGCTTCAGGAGTTTTACAATATGCTTCAGATACGGTGGGATGCAGTATGCGGCAGGGACGCTGACAGTTTTAGACGGAACCGGTGCTGCATAGATCGGCATGGGAAATACTTCCGGCTCTTTGGTATAGAGTACTACCTCCATACCGAGTGCATCACTCCACACCTTATTTGTTTTATACCCCTTAAACATCATGATCTCGTACGCATCGGTCATCTTGTAATTCAGGGTGTACTTTTTCTTTTTAACCGAATAATCACGGATGGCTGCTTCATCTGCTTCCCTGTTCATCTGCTTCAACCCCGCTGCATTGGCACCGATCAGTGTAATCACTGACTCATTCATGGCAAAGGTTGATTCTACACGGTTTTTATAGGTCTTCAGGGAGTGGGTTTCAACCAGTAAACCCAGTCTGTTCTGCACGGCTGCATATCCGGTTGAGTAGCGCGGAAGGCCGGGCTCAATAGCAATGCCATCTTTCAGGTCATCTGTTTTTGATTCAAGGTATGGGGCTGTCTCAAAGCCTTTTTCTTCCAGTGTCCTGATCACCCTGGGCATCAGTTCATATTTCCCCCATTTCCCGAGTGCCTGATCGATGTTCGGATGAAACTCCAGTGAATAGCTGATATGATACTGATAATCTGCACCGTTGGTGGTGTGGTTATCAATCATAAAGTCAGGTTTCCACTGATGAAACAGATGGAGCAGCGCGCGCATTTCCGGCGCATCTGCCTTCATGTAATCACGGTTCAGGTTCAGGTTATGGGCAGTGGTTCTCCAGCCTGTTTCGGTAGGGCCAATCTGATTTGGGCGATTTAAGGGAGTGCGGCGTTCGTGTCCATCAGGATTAACGGCAGGGATAATGACCAGTACCACATTATCCAGGAACCCCGGTCGGGTTTTTCTGATGAGGATTTCCCTCAGCAGCAGCATCCAGGCATCCTTACCGGCAATTTCTCCGGCATGGATTCCATTCTGAATAAAGATCACTGCTTTCCCCTGGCGATGTGCCTGCTTCGGGGTGAAGGCATTGTTCGTTGCGGCGATTACGGCATACAGCGGGCGCCCGGAAGCGGTTTCGCCATACTCTTTTATCTGCAGAAACCGGCTTGCCGCAGCAAGTTTCTTAAAGTATGCAATGCTTTCAGCATACACCGGTGTGGCAAGGCAGCCGCTTTTTTCGTAATATGTCAGCCATTCATCTGTCATTATTGCACCTATTCCGTTCCTGCAAGGACAGGGAAAACGGATCACTCAAATCTACACTATATTCGGTCAATCACTACTGTTTTTTCAGCAGACTGATGGAAATTCTGCCCCTTTCGGCATCCACTTCCACAATCTCTACATCGATAATATCCCCCACACTCACTACATCAAGAGGATGTTTGACATACGCATTCCGCATGCGGGAGATATGGAGCAGCGCATCCTGTTTCACTCCGATGTCAACAAAGGCACCAAAATCGATCACATTTCTGACGGTACCCTTCAGCTTCATGCCGGGGGTAAGGTCCTCCAGGGAGAGCACATCGCTTCGCAGAATCGGTTTTGGCAGGTCTTCACGCGGGTCTCTGCCGGGTTTTTTCAGGTTGTCAATAATATCCTTCAGGGTGGGTTCACCGATCATCAACTGCTCTGCAACTTTTGAAGGGGTTGTTTTCATCATCAACAGATCAAGCATTGAAGCCGACTGTTTCAGCGTCTCAGAAGAAATTTTGAACATCGAGAGCAGGTTTTCAGCAGCGGCGTAAGACTCAGGATGGATGAAGGTATTGTCAAACGGATTATCAGAGCCGGGAACCTTCAGAAATCCTGCGCACTGTTCAAATACCTTTTCACCAATCCCCTTTACGCTCATCAGGTCCATCCTGCTTGCAAAAGCGCCTTCGGTTTCCCGGTGCTTTACAATAGATTCGGCAAGGCGTTTGTTCAGACCGGACACACGGGTCAGCAGCGGAGCCGAAGCCGTGTTCAGGTCAACGCCGACATAGTTCACGCAGCTCACCACAACATCGTCGAGCTTCTTCACCAGGAGTGACTGATCCACATCGTGCTGATACAGCCCGACACCGATTGACTTAGGATCAATTTTTACCAGTTCAGCAAGCGGATCCAGCAGACGGCGTGCAATGGAGATATTGCCGCGCTGACTTGCTTCAAGATCAGGAAATTCTTTTTTCGCCAGTTCTGATGCAGAATAAACTGAGGCACCTGCCTCGCTGACGATGATGTATTTACACTCAAGGTTTTCTTTAGTGATCAGGTCTGCAATAAATTGTTCGGTTTCCCGGCTTGCTGTTCCGTTGCCGATGGCAATCACATCAACGCGGTATTTACGGACGAATGCAGTCACTCTGCGGGCAGCCTCATCGGTCTTGTTCCTGGGGGGATGGGGGTAGATAGTATCGCCATCCAGATATTTACCGGTAGGATCAATCACGGCGATCTTGCTGCCGGATGCAAAACCGGGATCAATACCCATGATCATCTTGCCGGCAATCGGGGGTTGCAGCAGCAGCTGGCGCAGGTTTTTGGCAAAAAGCTCAATCGCATGCAAGTCGGCTGTTTCGGAAAGTTCGTTTCTGACTTCCCGCTCCACAGAGGGGAATATCAGTCGCTTAAATGAGTCGCGGACTGTTTCGTCCAGAAACTCTTTATAGGCATGGGGCTTCTGTGTAAAGTAGGTTTCATACACGGCAGAAAGGAGTACGGGCTCATTGAAGACGAACGAAACCTTGAGAAACTTTTCCTTTTCACCCCGGTTGATTGCGAGTACCTGATACGGTTTGATTTTTTTGATTTCGGCTGAGAACTCAAAATAGATGCGGTACACCTCCTTCGTTTCTTTGGCCTTCAATTTCTGGTTTTCCGTATTCACCGCAGGTGAGTGTTCACTCTTTTCAGATTTCAGGGTAGCTGATTCATGGAGCATCTCCCTCACCATTTTTCTCACTTCGGCAGATTCACTGACCATTTCGGCAATGATATCCGATGCCCCTTGCAGTGCTTCGGCAGCGGTGGTAACGCCAAGGTCCTCATTCACATAGGCAGCAGCCAGGGTATTGAGGTCTTCACCACCGGTACGGGTATCGATGATGTAGAGGGCAAGTGGTTCCAACCCTTTTGCCTTCGCAATCGTGCCGCGGGTTTTCCGTTTTGGTTTATAGGGAAGGTACAGGTCTTCAAGTTCCTGCAGTTTCAGGCACTCAT
>JAEXTR010000268.1 GCA_023406915.1 Bacteroidota bacterium | reverse complement strand
GGGGAGAACACCATCTTCCCTCCAACAGATAATGGTGCCACCATCGAGCCTACAAGAGGGAAAATGTGATGCAGCGGAAGCAAAACAAGAACACTACGCTCTTTTGTGAAAATCGGAATATGATGGGCAACTGCCTCTATATTGGATTGAAGATTGTCATAAGTCAGCATCACTCCCTTCGGCGAACCGGTTGTCCCTGATGTATAAATAATCTCACAAATATCTGCTGGATTCAGACTTCCGAAATCCGCCGGTGTATAATCATTGAAATCATACTTCTGCTCATCAATATTGATGATTCGAATCTCATAATTCAGTTTTGCAGCGGCTTGTTCCAGGATCTGCTTCGTTTTATCCGTGATAAAGATAATCTCTGGCTTACAATCATTCAGTATGTACGCAACATCGCTCTCACCGGCAAGAAAATCTATCGGGACACAAATGTTGTTGTGGTACCATGCAGCATAATGTGCATACACCCACTCAAGCCTGTTTTCCGCAAAAATCGCAACTTTTTCTGTTGCATCTTCAGGAAAAAGAGTTGAATAATACTTAATATGCTGCAAGAGTTGTGTGTAGGTTACTCTCTGGTCTTGCAGCACCAGTGCTATCGCGTCACTTTTTTCTAAAAACAAAGGAATCCTTTCAATTTTATCCGCAATGTTACTTAAAAACTGATTGAGAACAAAGAATATTTCATTTAACCTGATATCCGCTGATTTTGGGGTTCTGTAGCATTACCACCAATTCTCACATCATCCCTCTAACCACTACCGCGTCCCTCCGGTTCCGTTTCTACCCTGTAAATGGTCCTGATTTCAACTATATTGTATCCCATATTTTCTCATTTTTCACACGAATTGGTAATTTTCTCCGCATGAAAAGAATTTTCTCCTGTACCCTCTTGTTGGTCATCTCCCTTCAATTTGTATCTTTCTCTCAGGTCAGTCTGCGCACAAAAATCGCCCAAATGCTGATGTGCGGCTTCCCCGGGAAATCAATGCCCGATACATTATTCACTGACCTCCATCAACGGGGTTTGGGGGGAGTCCTTATCTTTGGTTACAATATAGATAACCCCGGTCAGCTCACAGGTCTTACCACACAAATGAAAAACGTTGCCCTGATCCCCCCGTTTATCGCCATCGATCAGGAGGGCGGAAAGGTTGCACGCTTAAACCAAACTAACGGTTACCAGAAAACCCCTACCGCACAACGTCTCGGCACTGTTCTGAATAATCTTGATTCAACTGCATATTATGCTGCCCTTATGGCGGGATGGCTTAAAAACGCAGGTATTAATGTGAACTTCGCCCCGGTTGCAGATGTCAATGTAAACCCAAACAGCCCCGCAATCGGTGCACTCGAACGGAGCTACTCGGCATCACCCGTCATCGTGCACAATCATGCACGTACTTTTGTTCAAAAAATGACGGAAAAAAAGATCATCCCTGCACTGAAACACTTCCCGGGTCATGGCAGCGCCGCAAATGATTCGCACCTCGGCTTTACGGATATCTCCTCCTCATGGAGCAACAACGAACTGATACCATACCAGGATTTTATCCAGCAGGGATATCAGGAAATGATCATGTCCGGTCACCTCTTTCATTCTGATCTTGATTCCGTTTACCCTGTCTCCCTCTCGAAGAACGCTTTAACAAATCTCCTCCGCCAGCAGATGGGTTACACTGGTCTGATCGTAACCGATGAGCTTTTTATGGGCGCCATTTCCCAAAACTTTCCCTTTGATGAAATGCTCGTGGCTGCTATCAATGCAGGAAATGATATACTCCTCTTCAACACCAATATCAAAAATGGGACCTCCCTCGTCGATTCAATACTCAATATCGTCGAACAGAAAATCCAGCAGGGGCATATCAGTATAAACCGGATCGAGGAATCATACCAAAGGATCATGCAAAAGAAAGCCGAAATCACAAGTGTTGCTGAGCAGAATCCCCTCGTGGCATCAGATTTCCGACTGGGGAATTATCCCAATCCCTTTAATCCCGAAACAAAAATTGTCATCACCCTCCCCGAAAGCGGAGAGCTCCATATTACAGCCTACGATATCACCGGCACTGAAGTGGCACGTATCTTTAACGGCTACCTTCAGAATGGAGTCCATGAGTTTTCTTTCAATGGTGCATCACTTCCTTCAGGCACGTACTTTATCCGGGCGACTGGTACAGGAAAAACTGCCCTCTTAAAAACCGTACTGTTGAAGTAGAAAAATGTTGAGTAACAAGCGAAACATTCTTATTTTAGAGTTCACACAAATCGGCGATTTGCCGAAAATATTACTTGCCCTCAAATGAATAGAAGGAGCTGCTATGGCAGAACAAAAACCCTTTGTGCCGTTTGTCGCCCCTGAATCGGATATGAAGGAATTCACGATCAGGGCGCTGGTAATCGGTTTGATTATGAGCGTTGTTCTTGGTGCTGCAAATGCATACCTCGGCTTAAAAGCCGGTATGACTATTGCCGCTACGTATCCCGCTGCAGTGATAGGTATGGCAATTCTCAGAATTGTGAAAGGAACGATCCTCGAAGAAAACTTTACTCGTACTGTTGGTTCAATCGGTGAATCTGTTGCAGCCGGTGCCATCTTTACGATCCCTGCATTCGTTGTTGCCGGGATATGGTCAAAAGAAGAATTTTTTACACTTCAGCATTACCTTGAAGCCACTTCCGTTATGTTCGTCGGCGGTGTAATCGGTATTCTCTTTGTTACTGTGCTTCGCAGAGTGATGGTGGAGGATAAGGAACTCCCCTTCCCTGAATCGGTCGCAGCCAGCGAAATCCATAAAGCTGGCAGAAGCGGAGCAAGTGGCGCGAAATACCTGTTCTACGCAATGGGTGTTGGTGCTTTGATTCAGGTTTTGAAACAGGTACAGTTTTTTGCTGCTGCCTGGGAGAAGTTCATTTATTTTGCAAAACAACCAATCAAATTGGCACTCGGTGGTCAGAATATTGAAGTCCCCGCAAGTGGCGGTGCTCTCCTCAGCACTCCTGGTGTCAGTCCTGCCTATATGGGCGTTGGTTACATCATTGGTCCCCGCCTCGCATCACTGAACTTTACCGGTGGTCTCCTCGCATGGGGTCTCTTTGTCCCGCTCCTCCTCTACTTCTTGGGACCCGAAATCATCGCTGCCCTCAGTGCTAACGGAACAACCGAAGTTACCGACGAAACCTGGATTGCCGCTGCAAACCAGATCTGGCGTAACATCGTCCGTCCAATCGCAATCGGCGGTATGCTGATGAGCGCTGCATTCACACTCTACAGAATGAGAAGCAGCCTTGCAGCCGGTGTTGGAAGAGCTTTTGGCGACGTTCGTAAAGCCGCTACCGAAAAAGCTTCCGAAAAAAGAACCGATAAAGACCTTAACTTCAAATGGGTTCTTATTGGTATCGCTGCCGCAGGCGTGATGACATTCTTTATCTACAATTACTTTGCACAGGATGTGATGGCAGCTTTGGTTGCTACACTCGTGA
This sequence comes from Bacteroidota bacterium, assembly GCA_023406915.1. GTDB lineage: Bacteria > Bacteroidota > Ignavibacteria > Ignavibacteriales > Ignavibacteriaceae > JAEXTR01. The sequence continues at coordinate 28,956 of JAEXTR010000268.1, read as the reverse complement.
TGCTTGTTGCCGGATTCTTCTTCGCAGCAGTTTCCGGTTATCTCGTTGGTCTTATTGGTTCATCTAATAACCCTATCAGCGGTCTTACCATCTCCACCGTCATTATTGCTGCACTCCTTATGGTCGTGCTCGGTGCTACCGGTCAGACTGGTGTTGCTGCTGTGCTTGGTGTTGCAGCCGTTGTGTGCGTTGCAGCTGCTGTTGCTGGTGAAATGCTTCAGGATCTGAAAGTCGGACATCTCCTTGGCGGTACCCCCTGGAAAATGCAGGTTGGTGATCTCTTCGGTATCCTTCTTTCTTCAGCTGTTATGTTCTTCCCTCTCGTTATCCTCCACCAGGGTGATATCAATATGGGTGGCGAAGGTCTCGGCGGTAAAAACTTCCCTGCACCTCAGGCAAGCTTAATGGCTATTCTTTCTCAGGGTATCGTTGTGGTGAAATGGCATGGCCCCTCATCATCGTTGGTATCCTCATGGCAATCGGCTTCATCCTCCTTCAGGTAAAAAGCCCGATGCTCGTTTGCGTAGGTATGTACCTGCCACTGGAAACTTCATTTGCTATCTTCATCGGCGGACTCATTAAGGGCATCCTTGATAAACTCGCTGCAAAGAGAAACTTCAATGAAGCACAGAAAACCAGATCAGAAAATAATGGTGTGCTCCTCGCTTCCGGCCTTATCGCTGGTGAAGCCCTCATCGGCCTGGTATTCGCATTCCTCGCTGTGATGAACATAGCTACACCTAAAATCTTTGACAATCCTTCATTCCTCGTCAGCACCATCGTATTTGTTGTTGTAGCAGTGATGCTCATCAATATCCCGCTGAAGAATGCAGGTAAAGCCGACGAACCGGCTCCGCCTTCTGCTAACTTCTGATAGGCACTCAGTCTTGTTCAATGGAAGAACGCCCCAACCGGGGCTTCTTCCATTTCTTTTTCATAATAGATAGTAAAGTATGCTTTCCAAACAAAAAGAAATTGTCAACCTCCTCGAACTGACACCCCTCCGTAAAAAGGAGTTTGACCTTGATGATCAGGGGATCGTGACCGTAAAAATCCCCCGTTTTACGAACAAAATTCTCGTTAAATTACTGATGCCCCGCCTGAAAAAACCGCTCATGCGCGTCAAACTGGATGATGTCGGCTCTTCAGTGTGGAAAGAAATCAACGGAGAGACCTCCGTTGCAGATATCGCCCGGAAACTTGAACAGAAGTATGGAGATACGTTTGTTCAGGCTCCCGAGCGGGTTGCTGAGTTTTTGAAACAAATGTATTTCAACGATTTTATTTCTTTTAAAGAATTCCCTAATAAAAATAAAGGATAATAGTATGAGTGTTCTCACGCATCTGAAACCCACGGTAATGTGGACTCTCTTTGAAGAATTATGCAAACACCCACGCCCCTCTAAAAAAGAAGATAAGGCTGTTCAGTGGGTGCTGGACCTCGCCAAACAGCACGGATGGGAAGTCCTCCGTGACGATGCAGGCAACGTTGTCCTGAAAAAAGGCGCAACCCCCGGTATGGAAGACCGTAAAACAGTCGTCCTTCAGGGCCATATCGATATGGTCTGCGAAAAAAACGAAGGTGTTGAACATGATTTTGATAACGACCCTATTCAACCATACGTTGACGGAAACCTGGTAAAAGCAAAGGGAACCACCCTTGGTGCCGATAACGGTATCGGTGTAGTCGCTGGTCTCGCAGTTCTTACCGATCCTGCTGTCGTCCACGGTCCAATTGAAATCCTTATCACGATGGATGAAGAAACCGGTCTCACCGGCGCATCCAACCTGTCTGATAAGCTCCTCGATGGTAAAATTCTTCTCAACCTCGACTCTGAAGAAGACGGCGCCGTATACATCGGTTGCTCCGGCGGAAAAAATACCAGAGCTTCATTCGCATTCACACCTGTTGCCCCTGCAGCTGGTTCGGCTGCGTTATCAATTAGCGTCACCGGCTTGATGGGCGGTCATTCCGGACTCAACATTCACGAAGGAAGAGCAAATGCCATTAAACTTCTTGTTCGTCTCCTTTGGGATCTCGACATGAAATTTGGTATTAGTCTTGCTTCCATCAAAGGCGGCAGCGCCCACAATGCAATTCCGCGTGAAAGCTTTGCAACCATCGCCGTCGATACGAATAAACTTGCTGGCGTGAAGGAGTATATCGCTTCTTTCAACACTATCGTGAAAGACGAAAACTCTGTTCTCGAAAAGAACCTTACCATTGCCTGTGCTGATGCAGCTCTCCCCGCAACGGTCATTGAAAATGCCGTGAAGATAAATATACTGCATGCTCTTTATGCACTTCCTCATGGCGTGTACAAAATGAGTCTCGATATTCCTGGACTCGTTGAAACATCAACGAACCTGGCAACCATCACAACCGAAGATGGTAAAGTTTCCATCATCACCAGTCAGAGAAGTTCAGTCGCTTCAGAAATTCTGGACATTGCCAATAAGGTAAAGGCAGTGCTGTTGCTTGCTGGTGCCGAAGTTGTGCAGGGTGACGGTTACCCGGGATGGAAACCAAATCCTGCTTCCGAAGTGCTTGGTCTTTTCAAGGATACATTCAAGAGCCTCTACGGTAAAGAGCCCGAAGTGAAGGCAATTCACGCTGGTCTCGAATGCGGTATCCTTGGCGAGCGCTATCCTGGTATGGATATGATCTCCTTCGGTCCCACACTCCACGGTGTACACTCCCCTGACGAAAGAATCGAAATCGACACTGTCGAAAAGTTCTGGGATATTCTGGTAACAATGCTGAAGAATGTTCCGAAGAAATAAGCTCTTCTGAGAGTAGGTAATTCTTGGTAAGGCTGCCTCAAAAGGGCAGCCTTTTTTATTGTGGAAATATCGATTCTCCCCTGATTGCTTTATTGCATTAACGTTATGAATCTCTCAAAGGTAAGAACTGGGTAATAAAATACTCGAGACCGGAGTATCCCGCCTCCCCGGTTTCTCAAATGCAATTACACTTACTTAACTAACTGTACCTTTATTGATCGGCTGCTCAATTGCTTTCCCAGTAAATCCGTTGCCTCTGTAGTCACGATATACATCCCGCTGGCAAGGTTCAGTCGCGTTGCTTCCAGCTGGTATGAGAATTCTGTGTTTCCCTTCGCCTCATATACCTCTTTTGTTATCTCCTGCCCCAGGATATTGTGAACCTTGATGGTAACCCTGGAATCATGGCTGATCTTAAAGCGAATGGTCGTCTGGCTATTAAATGGATTGGGGTGTGCGTCAATCTGAAGAAGGGTATCATCATACAATGGCTCTGGATCATCATTTACCCCCACTAATGTCGTGTCGCCAAGGTAGATTTCCAATTCACCACCGATAATATCGCCACCACCATCCGTATCCATCCTGAGTGCGCCAATGTCATCTACCCCATCACCGTTCACATCCCCCACACTCACCAGTGAACTCTTTTGTTCGACACCACCCCAAAACTTCTTCACAGGGAGTAAGCTGTTCATGTGTCCACCCAGATAAAGGAAACTGTAGTTATTATCGGGACTTCTTACCACATAATCAGGGTAACCATCCTTGTTGATATCACCAATAATAAATACGGTACTACTCCCATTATAACCGGTATTGATACCTATCTGTCCCGTGAATTCGAATGGGAATTTTCCCAAGCTAATGCAGTGTGTGAACCAATAAGGGAACGAAGTGCCATAATTTGAATGATACACATCTGCTTTCCCGTCCTGGTTGATGTCACCCAACACTCTAAAATCGGTTAACACACTCCAGTCACCCCCCACATCTGAGGGTTTTATAATCTGATCAGATATAAAATCGAATTCAGGATTCCCAAGCACGATGTGTGCACGGACTGAGTCGCCATTAATATAAGAGGTGAATAACACATCTGTCATTCCGTCACCGTTGATATCACCACATTCCTGAATATAGTATGAGCGATTTGCTGAAGTATCTGGTACAAACAAAACGGTGGGGAGGGAATCAATATATGGTTCTGTTTCATAGGTTTTATACATAACATACGATCCCAGATATTTATCAGATCCAAATGCATTCTGGCACCATACGAGTAACTCCTTTTTCCCGTCCCCGTTAAAGTCAACATGATGGGTAAAAGCATAATACGCAGTAGTAATTGCACCCTCCGGAACCCAAAGCGTTTGCTCCGGAATAGAATCCAGAATACCCGGTCCACCAAGATAGAGCTTCACCGCATCACGCATTATATAACTATTCTGATAGTTTTCATAGAGAACAAACAAGTCTTTATACCCGTCATTGTTGATATCAAAAATATGAAAGAACCCTATGGAATAGGGGAATCGCCACTGTAGGTACGGTATCGTATCCATAGGATTACCACCGTCATAAATCTGAATCATGGAATCCCTGGTACAGGTAACAAAATCACCATAACCGTCACCATTCTGATCCCCGAGGTCCCTGACGAGTTTATGCGCAGAATAGTATGACGAGTTTCTGTTACCAACAGCCAGCTTTTTTTTCCAGTACAGAACATAACCATCAGATTGGTCATACGCCACCCCGGATTGCATGGTTATCAGAAGTAGAAAGAGAAGAAAACCGAGATACCGATATGGAAAACGGCATTGTGATGCAGAAGAAAGAGACCGGTGATGTGATGATGTGATGCGCATAATGTCTCAGACTTATTATAATTGCACTGCCCGGAAATCGCTGAAGAATATTCGGTTTTAAGTTACCGTTTCCGGGTTATAAAGTCAAGATTTATTTTATGTATTAATGTCCTGAACCTTGCTTTACACTCCCATGTATTCCTTCCTGTATAATTCCCCTATCCTCTCTACTTCACCAACTTTCCCCTCCATCATGAGGTGACATAATACAAAATCGTATTTGACCGGATCATCAGGGTTGATCTTTTTCAGCCCTCCGGTTACTTCAAGTGCCATCATGCGGTTTGCTGTTTTCTTTTCTGTCAACCCAATCAGATGTGAGGCTTTTACAGTGTGAGTATCAAGCGGAATGACCAGCCTTGCTGGGTCTGCTTCATGCCAGATACCAAAATCAATCTTATCCTTCCGAACCATCCAGCGGAGGAACAGATGCATCCGCTTGCAGGCACTCCCCTTCTGTGGCAGGGGAAACATAAACCGGTGTCCGTGCGACACTGTTCCGGTACTCTCCCTGAAAGCCTCATGGAAAATGCACGATACCCGCTCAATCATGGGGAATGTGTCACTCTCCCCCTCTGCGCCCCTCCCTAAAAAGAGATGCCGCAATCCCCCATGCTTCCTGAGCAACAATGACAGTGTTGTGAGGAATACCTGTATATCACTGACGGTATAAAACCGGTAATACAGATCACCGAAATCTTTTTGGATGCGGGCAGCACTGCTCCTTATCAGATACTCAAAGGGTCTGCCATCCATCCTGGAATACACCGCACGCAATACCTCATTCATTGCTTCCACTTTTCCGTATGCAAATACAGAAGCGATAAACGCTGCGATCTCAAGATCGGGCTGCGGCAGATCAGTGCTGAATGTGTACTGAGGGTCTTTGGAAAAATCGCGGTGGGTATAGAGGCGGTAAAGTCTGTCTAACTCTTTACGGGTCTCAGATATCAATGCATTTTCTCGTAGGAAGCATTTGGTCGCTTCTGTTTTGGTATCCAATAGCTGGAGGCACTCTTATTAAACTCCACTAGAAACTTTTTCCCGGAAAGCTGAGCAACTAATCCCACAGGGAAAACCACGAGAAAAAACACAATCGTCAGCAGAATACGGGAAACGATCCAGCCAAGTACAAACGCAAATCCCATCCAGACACACTGTGCCGGACGCAGCGCAGCCGGATAAAATATCGCAAGCGCAAGCAGTGCAGCGCCTACCCCGCCAATAGGTCCATAGATATTCGGATTAACACCAAAATTGTACAGCAGAAATCCAACCAGCGCCATCATGCCGCCAACAACAAAACCAAACTTCCTCAGCGCCATTGAGGAAGTATCCAGTGAAGCAAGCTCTGCCGTTACATCTTTAATCAAGCTCATACACCTGCTTCCAGTCTATGGCATCATGAAACTCAGGCTGATCCTCCTTGAATAAAACAAACTGGTTCAGCACCAGTACATCCATCTCTGTTCTCATAAAGCACCGGTATGCATCAAGGGGAGATTCAACTATGGGTTCACCCCGTACATTAAATGAAGTGTTCACAATAACCGGACAACCTGTTTTCTCATAAAATGCATGAATGATATCGTAATACTCAGGATTATCAAGCCTGTTGACTGACTGTATCCTCGCCGAATAATCAATGTGCGTCACCGCAGGGATTTCACTCCGTACGATGTTCAGCTTATCAATGCCCCATAACTGCTCTTCCTCATGAGTCATCTTCCGCTGCTTTTCTTTTTTTACATTCGCTACCAGAAGCATATAGGGGCTTTCCCGGTCGATCTCAAACCATTCAGATATATGATCAGCCAATACTGAGGGTGCGAAAGGACGGAAACTCTCCCGGAACTTGATCTTCAGGTTCATCTTCTTCTGCATCTCAGGTGAACGTGCATCCCCAATGATGCTTCTGTTGCCTAATGCTCTCGGACCAAATTCCATCCGTCCCTGAAAAAGTCCGATTACCTTACCGGAGATCATTAGATTGGCAAGCAATTCATGCAGGTCAGTCGGATTCTGGTACTCATAAAATGGCAGCGTAAAACCTTCAAGAAATTCTTTTATATCCTGATCCTTGTACGATGTACCCAGATAAGAGCCCATCTGCCTGTCCCTGCCATGCTTCTTGGGCACCTGCTTGTTGAAATGACAGTGATAGGATGCCAGTGCAGCACCAAGCGCACCTCCTGCATCACCCGCCGCAGGTTGTATCCAGATATCCCTGAATATCCCTTCCCTTAATAGCTTACCATTGGCAACACAATTCAATGCTACTCCACCCGCCAGACAAAGCTGCTCTTCACCTGTCTCTTTCCTGACGTGGCGTGCCATTCTCAGCAGCACTTCATCAGTTACATCCTGAAGCGACCTTGCAAGATCCATCTCCCGCTGCGTCAGTGTGTCTTCAGATTTTCGCGGAGGACCATCAAACAACCGGGCAAACTTATCATTCGTCATCGTAAGACCTGTCGCATAATTGAAGTATTCCATATTCATTGCCATGGAACCATCTTCCTTCAGGTCAATAAGATGATCATATATCTTTTGCACGTACTTCGGTTCACCATATGGCGCCAATCCCATCACCTTGTACTCTCCCGAATTCACTTTGAACCCGGTAAAATAGGTGAACGCAGAATACAACAAACCTAAGGAGTGCGGAAAATGCTGCTCCGCAAGGATGGTGATCTTGTTCTCTTCTCCAATGCCAAAGGATGAAGTAGCCCATTCACCAACTCCGTCAACTGTCAGGAAAGCAGCGCGGGAAAATGGTGAAGGGAAAAATGCTGAGGCAGCATGTGATTCATGAAGCTCAGGATAGAGGATCAATCCGGAATAGCCAAGCTTCTTCTTGATGATATCAGGAATCCACAACTTGTAACCAATCCAGTTGGGAATCGCCTTAAGAAAGGGAATATATCCTTTGCCAGGGTGGGCAAGAAAGGTTTCCAGGATTCGGTTGAATTTAATGAATGGCTTATCGTAAAATGCCACTGCATCTATCTGGTCAGCGTTAACGCCCGCCTGCTTCATGCAATACCTTGCAGCAAAGTATGGAAATCCGCTGTCATGCTTCTTGCGCGTGAATCGTTCCTCCTGCGCAGCAGCTATGATCACACCATCCTGCACAATACATGCGGCTGAATCGTGATAGAATGCAGATATTCCTAAAACAGTGAGCATTGTCCTCGTGTATATCCCGGTTACTTCAAAAGCATCATTTTCATAATGTCACTGGTGCCGTCAACCGTAAGACGGCAGAATAATATTCCGCTGCCCGGCACCTCTTTTAATTTCGACGAATCAAATATGATTTCATGCAGACCTGCAGTCTGTATGCCGTGATACAGTGTCGTAAGCTCTTTCCCGAGCACATCAAATATGCGGATATCAATCTCCTTCTGTTCCGGCAAGAAGTACGAAATCACTGTGCTGGGATTGAAAGGATTCGGATAGTTCTGCTCCAGTGCATACCTGATCGGGCGGGAACAATCCGCAGATACTTCATCAGAGTAGTGCGATGTCCCATCCATGTCAACCTGCTTCAGGCGGTATCGGTACACCTTCCCCTTTACGGTGGAATCAGTGTAGGTGTAGTGCTTTGGCAGCTGAGAATTTCCCTCGCTCTTCACGAATGCAAGTTCACTCCATGCAAGAGGTGCATACTTATTCTGATCATAATCAGCCCGTTCAACCGCAAAACCAAGATTGTTCACCTCTGTTCCGGTAGTCCAGTTTAGTACCACTGCACCCTGATAGATCGATGAGGTGAAAAGCGACAACTGAACAGGCACCACTGCAAAAGTATCATAGATGGCTGCTGTGTACACACTGATGGCATTGTTATCCATGCGGTTCCAGATCGGATATACCCGCTTATTGTATGCCATTATATTGCAATAGTCACCAAAGAAAACATTTGCATTGGGGGTAAATGAGGAAGCGCTGATTTTAATATTCTCAAACGTCACGCCGCCGTCCGTCGACTTACCCAAATACACATCCGTTGCATTGCCGCTTGTATTCCGTCTGTCATAAAACAGCACATACAGCACACCTGTTGCCTGATCAATACATGACCATGGAAAGAACTGATGCCGGGACGTGTTGTCTGTATTTACTTTTACTGGCAGACTCCATGTTGCACCCTGATCTGTGGAGTATGCAGAAAAAATATCTGTATTGTCACTCCCGTTTCTCTGATCTGACCACGTGATGTAAACCCTGCCACGGTATGGCGATCTGCTGGTGTCACATAATGTTGTGGGGAAACCATTGGTACGCTGAATACCGGGAATGGTCTGATCCCAGCCACCAGGCTGATTTGTTACAAATACATCGGTGCCGAACGTCGCTCCACCATCAAAGGAACGGTCAACCAGAATCCCTAGTGGTCCTGCCCATGCAACATAAATCTCACCGTTCGGACCAATTGCAGGTATTGCTCCCTCTGTGGTCAGATCTTCATCCACTGCGTCACCCCCCTTTTCATTGATCCTCAGGGGCGCCGACCATGTTACACCAAAGTCTGTGGATTTTGAAAATAGGATTCTCGAACTGTCCTGCGGACTCGATGATCCGTATTTGTCAAATTCGGTCCATGTGCAGTAAAGGGTGTTTTTATATGGAGTATTTCCTAAATCAACCCCAAGCCATTCCTTATCCTGCTTTTTGGGATACTGTAAACCGATACCAACACCATCATTCCAGGTGGTACCATTATCAGTTGACTTCTGAACAACGATTCTGTCTATCCAATATCCTGAAACCGGATTGGATAAATGTGCAAAGTACAAATTATTGCTGCCGTCATACATCAGGCACGGATCACCCCATACGCCTAATGTTGATGACATGGTTGACTGCGTCCAGCTCGCTCCGCCGTTCGTTGATCTGAAGAAGTAATTGATATTTGCCCCGGCAGCCAGTTGATTTGGCTGACGCGGATTTACCGCAATACTCACTTCATTGGCATTTGTGGTTGACGGGTTATCAACCCTGATGTTCTGATACTGTGCGGAAAGTTGCTCAATACCTGCAACACATAACAGAGTAACAATTACAATTGTGTGAATGGATTTGTACATCATGCGTTCCTTCTATACCGCTCTATCCTCTGATAAGGCGGATCATTTCCTGCACAGCCGCAGGCAGCCCGGTCATCACGGCACGCGCTATGACGCTGTGACCAATGCTGACCTCATCAATTTCATAAATATCTCTTACCAGTTTGATATTCTGATAGTTTAACCCGTGACCGGCATTCACACCCAAACCGATTTTCTTTGCATGCTTTGCCGCAAGTACAATTTTTTCAAGTTCTTCTGCCAGCTGCTCTTCCGAAGCTGCATTCGCAAACTCTCCGGTATGAAGCTCAATGATATCAGCACCAATTTCCCTTGATGCATCAATCACTTTCAGATCAGGCTCTACAAATAAGGATACTTTTATATCTCCATCATGAAGTCTCTGGATGGATTCTGCAAGATGCTCCAGATTATCCAGTACGTTCAACCCACCCTCAGTTGTAAGCTCCTGCCTCTTCTCGGGCACAATCGTTGCAAGCTCGGGCTTAACTTCACAGGCAATTCTGATAATCTCATCATGTGCTGCCATCTCCAGATCAAGCTTCGTGGTGATCAGCTCACGGAGTAACCGTAAGTCACGGTCATTGATATGTCTCCTGTCTTCACGCAGGTGAACAACAATCCCATCTACTCCTGACTGCTCAGCCATCAGTGCTGCTGCTACAGGATCTGGTTGCCGCTCTCCGCGTGCATTACGCAGGGTTGCGATATGATCTATGTTTAAACAGAAATTCATTGTAGTACCTTAAAAAAATGAGCCAACTATCCGGAACAGTGCATCCGGACCAATGCCAAACTCTGCTGCACGATACCGCAGAGATGAAAACAAATCCAGACTGAACATGATCCCGAAATGAATAATCACTCCGTACCAGAATGAACCGGTGCGGAGCGCCAATACCCCGAGTGCTATCCCCCCCAGAATCGAACTGTATGTTTCAACAGGTGGTTTGCCAAAATGCAGAAGTACATATGGTATCATCTGTATCAGCACGGCGTGATATCCGAACTTTTCATACAACCCAAACAATAAGTATCCACGCCAGATATATTCCCACCCGATCATATAAAGCAACATACCGGCTTCATAAATCAAAAATAGCTCCCAGTCCACTTTTGCGGGCTGATGATGCGGATACATATTAGAAAACGCCTGGGTCGATGACACGATCCAGATAATGGGAATCATCACTCCCAGAAACAAGCCGGTATAATAAAATCCCGCCCGGTAGTCTCCAAAAGAAAAACCAAATTCACGGGGCTTTCGTTTCAAAACCAAAACCAGAATCAGCATCGTCGGTATCAGATACAATGCCGCATTCGCCACAAACCAATACAAGTACTCGGCTAACTCACCCCTGCCCCAATCCCCGAAAAACTGGGCTAACTCAGCCCTGAAAAAACGCCTCGCACCATAATACCACACGGTGGTTTCAATCACCGCAACGGAAAGAAGCACCCACACCACCGTTTTGTCGCACTGTTTTATCAGTTCAGGCAGCTTTTTAATTTCCGTGATCAGTCGCAAGCGCATTCCTTTTTTTTCAGATTGTAATTTACGCAATACTCTGATAAAGTGGTAGAGTCACGCTCATAGGATTTTCGGCAGCATGTTTGATCGTTTCTGATTGATGAAGAGTATATGCTGTATCTCATTACATTATGAAGCTCCTAAAGGGAATCTGATCTCTGGAGTCATTTGCAAATAGTATGATCAGGCGTACCCTGAAAGGGTACCATATTTATAGAATAAACAGATAAAAAGTGAACTCGACCCTGAAGGGGTCGCATATCTATAACTGATGCAACAATCGATTACATTCAATATTATCCGGATATCACGCAAGAGCTATCACTATAATTCCTGCAAACATAATCGCCGACCCTAACAACCTGTCCTTGAACTGTTCCTCCTGAAACATCCACTTCCCGAGCAACACCGAAATCATTCCCGTAGTCCTCCGCAATGCAATCACATACGAAACATTCGAAGCCATCTGAATCGCTGCAGAATGAACAAGAAACGACGCCGTTGCTACTAATCCAAATATAAAAAGAGGAGTCTTTCCACTCTCAATCTCCTTCAGCTTAAATGGCTTACGGATCAGTGCAATAACCGTAACCCCGGCTGCAATCACCACATTCACAAAGGCAAGATAGGCGATGATCCCAGACTCCTTGATGGCAATCTTATCAAAATTTGCGGATACACTCCATAACAGCGCCACGATCAGCATATATCGGCTCCCCTTATTCACTACCAGTGATTTCAGGGGTGCGAACAGACTTGCTGAACGGTAATTGACATTCAGCAGATAGGACCCAATCACAATGAGGAGTATGCCAATATACCCTGGCGTTGATGGATATTCCTGTACAAAAATTGGAGACGTCACCAGCATAAACAATGGTGTAAAACTCAGCATCGGCATCACCAGCGATATATCCCCTTTCGAAAGAGAGCTGTGAAAAAGAATCACTGCAAAAACATTGATGGTTCCCGATACCACCACACCCAGTACAAATCGTTCTGTAAAATTAACCTCCACGAAAAACAGGAGAGGTAGCAGGAAAAAAAGTGGGAAAATATTGTTCGTCAGTGAAACTATCAGCGGGTGCATCGTCTTCGATGACTTCTTGCTGTACACACCACGGAAGGACTCAACAACAGGATTAAGCAGAGCAAACAGTAACCACATACCTTACCGGATCATCTCTTTCAATGTATTAAATTATTCTGAACTTATTAAATGGAATCTAACAGAAGAAAACTCTTCTCTTTCACTGGTGTATCATCTTCATTCTTTTCGGGAAACTGACAAACGCTCCTCACCGGACATCTACCGCACCGGGGCTTCGAAGGAATGCAATACTCCCGCCCCAGCCTGATCAGATTCGTATGAAACTGATGCGCTATACCATCGGGTATCGATCCCCGCAGAGCCAGGAAAGTCTTATCAGGGGCACTGGTACTGACTACTCCTAACCGGTTCATCGTTCGGTGTACGTGCGTATCCACAGGACATACATTCTTCTGCAATCCAAACAGCAGGACGCAGCTGGCTGTCTTTAACCCAATGCCGGGCACCGTGGTAAGCTCAGACAAAATTTCATCATCACTCTTCACAACTACTTCATTGAGCGTCACGCTACCGTACTGTTCCTTCAGATATTGAGCACTCTTCAGTATTGCCTGTGCCTTTTGCTGCTTCAACCCTGCAACCTGAATAATAGATTCAAGCTGTTTCGGCTTGAAGTGCAAAACATCATCCCAGCACTTGATGTATTGCTTCAGTTGCATATAGGCTTTGTAGGAATTCCGGTCGTTGGTATTCTGCGATAGTATTGTGCCAAAGAGAATGTCAAGTGGATCTGATGAGAGATTCCGCTCCGGAACCCCAAAATGCCTGAGCAGCAGTCTGTTGATTTTCGCTATGTTCCGTTTCATCCGGTCGTAAAAATGAAAATAAATACTGCTCTAAATATACCAAAGTTGCTGTCACGAAATGGCAACCAGCATTGATAATGATTACAATATGAAATTCGAATAGCTATTCAGGGGAAAGCTTTGAATTTATCGTGATTAAATTGCTTATAAAAATGTAGATTCTACCGATATAATCATTTTTGTACGACCCGCTACGGGGTCGGAACGGTTTTTCTCATCACTATTATTATAAATCTTCGATCCCGCTGGGATCGGTGCCAAGCAGTCAGGTACCCACTATTCCCATCAACACTATAAGGAGATTAATGGAATCCGCCGGCGGCGGCAATGGATGAGTCAGGCACTGACCCCGTAGGCGGTCATATATTTATAGAAAAACGAATAAAACTTAAAACCCGACCCCGTAGGCGGTCGTACCTTTCTGATTCTCCAGGATAAACTGTAATGTTATGACCTTTTTCAAAAATCTTATTCAGCCCCGAAGGCGCCTGCCCATCATTGAAGGGATCCCACATCTATGTTTAATTTCTTTACCCGGGCACCGTCCCCCCCCAAATAAACACTTTTTTCTTCCTGCCCTTCCCCGAAATTTTATATTTTGGGGATTATCTTTTAGAAGGATTTCTCATGCCAACTTTGATGGTAAGTATCTCTGGTATCCGCGGATTGGTAGGCGATGGGCTCGATCCCCAGGTTTTGGTTCGCTTTACCTCTGCTTATGCAAAATTTGTTAAATCAGGAACGGTCGTTCTCGGAAGGGACTCCCGCATTTCCGGTGAAATGGTAAAACACATCGTGGCTGGTACCCTGATGTCACATGGGCTCGATGTGATTGATATCGGTATCGTCCCCACCCCTACTGTGCTTTACGCCGTAAACCACTTCCAGGCATCGGGCGGTATTCAGATCTCAGCAAGCCATAACCCCAACGAATGGAATGCTCTGAAACTCCTCAACCGGAATGGCGAGTTTATGACGCCTGATGAACATCAGGAACTGAAACAACTCCTCGATGCAGAACCCTCGTATAAACGGTGGGATGAACTGGGTAACCTCAGCGAGTTCCCCCAGGCAGTTGATCTCCACATGGAGAGCGTGCTCAACCTCCCCTTCATCAATGTGGAAGCAATCAGAAATCGTAAGTTCAAGGTGCTGGTCGATTGTGTAAACGGCGCCGGCTCCTGGTGTGTCCCTGATTTCCTCCGCCAGTTTGGCTGTGATGTCATTGAATTCAATTGCGAAAAAACCGGCATCTTCCCCCGACTTGCCGAACCGCTCCCTGAAAACCTTGTTGATACTATGGAAGCCGTCCGCATCCATAAGGCTGACATGGGTATCGTCGTTGACCCCGATGTCGACCGCCTGGTTCTGATCACAGAACAGGGTCTCCCGTTCAGTGAAGAAAACACAATCGCGCAGGCAGTAAAGTTTCTGCTCGCCCGTAAAAAGGGGAATGTTGTCGTTAATCTTTCCACTACCCGCGCTGTGGAAGACATCGCCGCTGAGTTTGGGTGCTCAGCATTCCGCGCCCCCGTCGGTGAGGCGAATGTCGTAAAGAAAATGAAGGAAGTACAGGCGGTAATCGGTGGTGAAGGCAGCGGAGGCGTAATATTCCCTGAACTGGTCTACGGCAGGGATGCCCTGATTGGTATTGGTTTGCTTCTGCAGCATTTGCTCGAATTTGGTGGTACCCTGAGCGAACTGAAATCCTCTCTTCCTGCCTATGAGATTGCCAAGAAGAAAATTGATCTGATTGGCGTTGATCCCGATACGGTGCTGGAAGCTGTCAAACAGAAATACGCCGGAAACAAGATGAACACCGATGATGGTCTCCGCCTTGATTTTGAGGATCATTGGGTCCATTTCAGAAAATCCAATACCGAACCCATTATCCGCGTCATCACCGAAGCAGCAACCATTGAGAAAGCTGAAAGCTATATCAGTAATTATTTCGGTGAAATCAGCGACATGATGAAAAAATAAAGACAGGAAAGCGGAGCTATTTCAGATGGCTCCGCTTTTGCAAAAATGCATACAGTGCCTTGTCAAAAGGCTGTGAAGTATCAATCAGATGATAATCAATCTTGTTATTCAGGCACTCACGCTTGATTGTGGCAAGGAAATCCTGCATCGCTGACTGATACGCTTTTTGTATCTGATATGGCTGCGTCGTCATCTCCTCGTCACTTTCCATATCTCTGAATATGGCATCCTTCCCGAATGCAAACTCAATCTCTGCCGGATCCAGCACCTGAAATACAATAACTTCATTCTTGTTGAATGCAAAATGCTTCAGAGCACTCTTCACCGATTCTGCATCATCAAAGAAATCTGAAATCAGTACAATCAGCCCCCTGCGCTTTATCTTCTCAGCAACCTGATGCAGTGAAGAAGCCGTCTGTGTCTTCCCTGAAGGCTGAGCCTGTGCAAGTGATGTCAGTATCTCTTTCAGATATTGCTGCGATGCCCGAGGAGGCAGCATCTTCTTTACGGTATCAGCATACAAAATCAGTCCGGCTGCATCCTGTTGCTTCAGCAGCAGATAACTGAGTGCGGCAGCAAGGTATGAACCATACTCATACTTTTTCACTCTTCCTGCATACGAAAAGTCCATTGATTTACTCATATCAAGAATGATATGGCATTTCAGATTGGTCTCTTCTTCATACTGCTTCACAAAAAACCGGTCAGTCTTGGCGTACACTTTCCAGTCAATATCCTTCGGGGCATCCCCCTGTATGTAGGGACGATGCTGACTAAATTCAATGCTGAAACCGTGATAGGGGCTCTTGTGTAATCCCAGCAGAAATCCCTCAACGATCAGGCGCGCCTTGATATCAAGCGTTCCTGTCCTTGAGATAATTGCCGGATCAAGATACTTCTTAAATTCTGGAAGAGGTGAACTGTTCAAGGAAACTTACTTAGCTCCCTTCAGAACTTCATCAGGTGACTTGCCGATGATAAGCAACTCTTGCCTCGTAGCTTCTGCCATCTGACCGTTGGGATACAACCGCAGGTATTCTTCATAATACCGTTTGCCCTCATCATACTTCTTTGTTTCATTTGCATGCAGGTACCCCAATGCAAACAGCGCATACTCAGCCCGTGCACTATCCTTAAAGGTAGTATAATAAATATTGTAATACCTCAGTGCTCTCTGAACGGCAGTGTCTCTGCTCTGAACAGGAACTGCCTGTGACTGATACATTCCGGCTACAGTGTACAGCGCGGTGGGATACAGTGAATCAGTGGGATATTTTTCAATGATCTTTTCCAGTGATTGCACTGCTTCCAGCACCCGGTTAGAGTCCAGCATCTGCATAGCAGTCTTATAATAGTTGGCGGCTGACTCCTCAGGCTGATCGGTATCGGTGCCGCAACCGGCAAGGAAGAGTGCAAGGATAGAAAAAAGAACCAGAATATGTATATTCACAATAGTAACCTTATTTTGTTTCATCAAAGTTATCACTTAGTTCTTTTGTAAACAATTCATAAGATCAGTATGCATAGAAAATCCGGCAAGAACACTGTTTTTTTACTCATTCTTCTCATCCCCCTCATCCTGTCTGGCTGCAGCGGTCCGTCGTTTAAGCGATACCTGACCGACGCCCTGAAGGTCACCATCGATAAGGGTTCACGGGAAGTCAGCTATACAAATAAGCAGTATGGACAATACTATATGCAGTCCAGCGCCTCTTTCGATAATGGCTGGATGGGCTGGACACTCCGTGAAAAAAGAATTTTCAATGATTACAGCATCAGCGTAAATGGAAAAGACCTTGACCGTACTCAGTCACTCGTTTCTGTCTATCCGGATAAGCTTGTTCGCTTCTATCCCGGCTCCGATGTGGATGAACAGTTTCTCTTTCCCGATGATGAAGATGCTGTTGTCATCTCCCTGAAAAACCTGAAAAAGCAAAAGGTGGTGTTTTCCATCCTCGGTCTTTCCTTTCCTGCAAAGGCTACGGTATCAGAGAACCTGATCATCATTAATGCAGACGCCTTTGAAAAGGAACAAAATTTCAGCATCGCTGCCAGTGGAGAAATTACCGAAATAAATTTCAGCGAAAGCACCAGTACATTTACCTTCGAAGGTCTCGATAATGCCAACATCGTCTTTGCCATGTCGAAAAAGCCTAACGCTGCAGACGAACTCCTCAGAAAAACAGAAGAACTCTTTCTGCTGAAACAGGAACGGATTGAAAAACTCCTCCAGGCTGCATATATTCAAACTGAAGACACCGACTTCCGCAATGCTTATCTTTGGGCTGTCGCCTCCCTCGATGCTCTTGTCACCAAACAGCAGATGAAGGGTATATTCGCCGGTCTACCCTGGTTCAACAACTACTGGGGGCGTGATACTTTTATCTCCCTACCGGGTGCAACCTACACCAACGGCAACTTTGATGATGCAAGGGAGGTACTCCTCTCTTTCGCAAAGTACCAGGATAAAAGACAAGGCAGCAAAACATTCGGCCGCATTCCTAACCGTATTACCCTGCAGGATGTTATCTATAACACTGCCGACGGTACACCCCGCTTCATCCACGAAAGCTATGAGTACCTGAAATACTCAGGTGATCTTGCCTTCCTTGATGAAATTTACCCTGCCGTTAAGCGCGCATTCTATGGTGCCACAATGAACTACGTCGACCGGTATGGCTTCCTCACCCATGCCGATGCTGACACCTGGATGGATGCAGTCGGTCCTGACGGCCCCTGGTCGCCACGTGGTAACCGTGCGAACGATATCCAGGCACTCTGGTATCAGCAGCTTACTGCTTCACGTGAAATGGCGTTGCTGAAAAAAGATAAGGCATTTGCCGCCCGCTGTGATAAGATGATTGAAAAACTGACTAAGTCGTTCAATGAAAAATTCATTCTTGCTGATAGCACTATCATCGCTGATCACCTGAACCGTGATGGATCACCTGATACTACCCTGCGCCCAAACCTCTTCTTTCCCCTCAACGCAGATGGACTCGTAACCGACATCCAAACCAGATTCGCTGTACTCACAAAAGGTATGCAAAACATTGTGTATCCCTACGGCGTGCTTTCTCTCGATCCGCGCGATACCAACTTCCACCCGTTCCATCAGTATCCTCCCTACTATGTAAAGGATGCAGCTTACCACAATGGTATTATCTGGACGTGGAATGCAGGTCCCGTGATTCAGTCACTCTGTAATGTACAATTGCAGGACCTTGCCTGGAATCTCTCCAAAGACCTTACCCGGCAAATCCTCACTCAGGGTGCCGTTGGCACTATTGCTGAGCTTACCGATGCCCTGCCCCGCTCTGGTGGAACGTACCCCGAATTGAGTGGTACATTCAGCCAGGCATGGAGTCTCGCAGAATATATCCGCGCCATCTATCAGGACTACTTCGGCTCACACCCGAACGCACTAGAGAAAACCCTCTACCTGATGCCCGCACTGCCATCATCATTAAGAAATATCACATTCAAACAACGTATCGGCAATGACTATGTGAAAGTCACCTATCGGTTCGATCGGGCAAGATACCGCGTTGAAATTGATGCAATGCAGATTCAGGATACTCTGACCATTGCCGCATCACTAATCAACCTCAGTAATGCAAACTACCTGATGAAAAGCTGGGTTACCCAGGATGATAAACTTGTATTCGAAATTCCTGCAGACGCAACTGAACTCTCAGCGTTGCAGACAGAACGGAATGGAGAAAAAATAACCGTTTCTTCAGACATCTATGTTGACCCCCCGGAAAACAAACAGTTGTATGATCAAATAAGGTTTGCCGAACCCCGCTTTGATTCGACATGGAAATCCATCAGCACAATAGGATACGAGGTTTTGCACCATGCTGCAATCAAAAAAGGGCGTAAGGATGCAACCGTTATTCTGCGCAGTACCGATCCGGAAAACGATACAAAATATCAGTACCCCACAAACCCAAACTTTAAACCTGGTATCCTTGATATCACTGCATTCGAAGTTGCTGGCGATGACAGTATGTACTATTTCAGCCTCAACTTCAAAAACCTTTCCAATCCTATGTGGCACCCTGAATTCGGTTTTCAACTGACACTCGCCGGTATCTACATCAACACCCCAGGCGCTCCATCAGGCGTTGATGCCGGCTTCAATGCGCTTTATCGGTTTGAGGCTGCGCGGGCATTCAGCAGAATGATTCTGGTTGGTGGAGGTATCGAAGTGTATGACCACACACTCGGTAAAATAGCTGCCTACATCCCTCAATCGGTCGATGTGGCGAACCCTCTTGGTGATGTAAATAAAAAGAGTATTTCCTTCGCAATTCCAAAACGGTTATTAGGAGAGATTTCCAGGGAGTCTGTGATAACTATTCTCGTTGGTGGTCAGAACGATGGTGGTGGTGCGGGTATCGGTGAATTCAGATCGGTTACTGCAAAACCATCCGAGTGGACAGGCGGCGGCAGAAAGTCTGCCTCCGAAAGTAATGTCTATGATGTATTGAAGATTAATTAAAACGAACAGTGCGGCGCCCCGCATTAGGAGCGCCGCATATTCTTTTACAAAATATATTTCGACAGATCGCGGTTCTTCACAATCTTATCAAGTCTGTTCCGAACCATCTCTCCGCTTACAGTAACTTTACTGCTTTCAATATTATCTGGTGCATCATACAGCAGGTCCTCAAGCAATGTGGTAAGTATGGTGTGCAATCTCCGGGCACCTATATTTTCAACTTCCTCATTCACCTGATATGCAATCCGTGCAACCTCAGCAATGCCATCTTCAGTGAATTCAATATTGATCCCTTCTGTCTCCAGCAAGGCTGCATACTGCTTCAGTAATGCATTCTGCGGCACAGTCAGGATCGAAACAAAATCTGATTCAGTCAGACTCTTCAACTCTACCCGGATCGGGAATCGTCCCTGCATCTCAGGGATCAGATCAGATGGCTTGGCGACATGGAACGCTCCTGCAGCAATAAATAAAATATGGTCTGTTTTTATAATACCATACTTGGTATTGACCGTTGATCCTTCCACGATAGGCAGCAGATCCCTTTGTACCCCTTCGCGCGATACATCAGGTCCATGTGACTTGGAACCACCTGCTATCTTATCAATTTCATCAATAAATACGATACCGCTGTTCTCTGCCCTCAGGATCGCTTCCTTATTCACAGCATCAACATCAATCAGCTTCTGGGCTTCTTCCTGTATAAAAATTTCACGCGCTTCGGCTACCGTTGTCTTCCGCTTCTTCTTTTTCTTCGGCATCATGGTGGACATGATTTCCTGGATATTAATCCCCAGATCATCCACACCAAAAGGTCCCATAATCTGCATTCCAGATGCTGATTGTACTGAGTCAAACTCAATGAGCCTGGAATCAAGCTCACCTTTCTTCAGCTTTTCACGCATCCATTCCCGCGTCTTCTCATTCCGGTACTCTTCACTGCTCTCATTCGGTTCAACTGCCGTCTGATTCTCTTCGTAATTCTTCAGTGGTGGAATCAGGATATCCAGTACCCTCTCATCCGCCATCTCAATCGCTTTTGATTTCACTTCTTCAGTCTTCTCAGACTTTACCATATTCACTGCATACTCAACCAGATCGCGGATAAGCGATTCAACATCACGACCTACATATCCCACTTCGGTAAACTTTGATGCCTCAACCTTGACGAATGGAGCTTTCGCCAGTTTCGCCAGTCTCCGTGCAATCTCTGTCTTCCCCACACCCGTGGGTCCAATCAGGATAATATTATTCGGCATGATCTCATCCTTCAGCCTGTCCTGCACCTGCTGTCTTCTCCACCTGTTTCTCAGTGCAATGGCAACTGCGCGCTTTGCGTCATCCTGCCCTATGATGTACTGATTCAGCACCGCTACTATTTGCCGCGGTGTCAGTTCCTTTTGTAATTCCTGTTCCATTTCAATCCTTATTTCTGTTCTTCTATGGTTTCAACCGTAATATTGGTATTGGTATAGATACATATCTCGGCAGCTGTTTTCAGCGATTCACGCACAATATCTGCCGCTGAGAGTTCTGAGAACCGGGTCAGCATCTTTGCTGCTGCAAGCGCATACATTCCACCTGAGCCTATCGCAACAATCTTATCCCCCGGCTCTATCACATCACCATTACCTGAAATGATCAGCGCCTGATCTTTCGAAATCACTGCCAGCATCGCCTCCAGCTTTCTGAGGTACTTATCTGTCCGCCAGTCCTTTGCCAGTTCTACCGCAGCCCGGTTCACATTACCCCGGTACTGTTCCAGTTTATCCTCAAACCGCTCCATCAGCGTGAAAGCATCCGCTGATGCCCCGGCAAAACCACACAATACTTTTCCATTAGCAATCTTTCTTACTTTCATTGCATTGTGCTTCATCACCGTATTGCCAAGGGTTACCTGCCCGTCTCCCCCCAGGGCAGCCTCGCCGTTGTGGAGTAAACCGATTATCGTTGTTGCATGCATTTGTTCCATAATTACCTGATTCGTTTAAATGAGAAAAAACCCGGAAAAATCATCGGGGTTGTTTCCTGGTACGCCATATATGCGCTACCATGTATTGTTGTTAGACGCTTCTCTTCAAAAAATGCCCCAATATAAAAGTATGCGGTGATGCTCACCAGAAACACCAGATACTGCAGATCCATCACTGGTCTGAATGCCAGGAATAGTATTGTGAACAGATAGATGGGGTGTCTTGAAATTTTATAAGGTCCCTTTATACGCAGTACACTCTCTTCATCCAGTGTTTCGGTACGATACTGATGCCGCCAATGTCTGATGATCTGCGCTATACCCGCAAACTCCATCACGTCAATATATCTGACCGTCCACACCAGCAACCCCAGACTGATAAACTGCGGCACCAGCACCAAAAAATCAAGGGGATACTGAAGATCATACACCGGATAGTCAAGGTTGGGCATCATTGACAAAATGAAGAAAAAAGAAACGATTGCCACGACATTATAAAGTGCCCGGTAATACGGCATCCAGGCTGGAAACCGCCCTGCCACCCATTGCTTCACCTGAAACCCTGCCAGATAACTGTGGGAAGCACCGAACGCTACATACAGAAAGACTGCATACAGCAATTCAAGAAACAGCATCACAACTCTTTGCGCAACCGCGCTACCGGCAACCGCAGCTGTTCACGGTACTTCGCAACCGTTCTGCGGGCAATGTGAACACCCTCTTCTTTCAGCATATCTGCAATGCTGTCATCACTCAGCGGCTGTGATTTATTCTCTTCCTCAATGATTTCCTTGATCCGCTCCTTGATCTGCTTGTTGGAAACCTCTTCACCCGACTCTGTACTCAACCCCTCACTGAAAAAGTATTTCAGTTCGTGGATGCCCATCGGACTCTGTACATACTTGCCATTCACCACCCGGCTAATGGTGGAAATATCCATATTGATATCCTCAGCCACATCCTTGTAAATCATGGGCTTCAGCCACTTTGGTCCCCGGTCAAAAAACTCATACTGCCGCTCAAGGATGGAGCGCATTACCTTCAGCAGTGTTTCACGCCGCTGTTCTATACACGCAATAAACCAGCGTGCAGATTCAAACTTCTCACGCAGAAACTTGTACGTGTTCTTCTCTCTCGGGCTCTGACTCCGCTTTCCCTTGTTCTGCTGCAGCATTTCCAGATAGGTTCTGCTGACGGTTACCGAAGGAAGCGAACGGTCATTTAATGAAACAATAAAATCTTCATTATCCTTCTCAATAATAAAATCGGGAATAATCTGATTCGATTCCGCATCCGTGATATTTCCTTCACCCGGCTTGGGATTCAGCCGCTGAATAATATCCAGCACAGACCGCAGGGTCTCCTGACTTAGCTGCATCTTGTTCCTGAGCGCATCATACCGTTTCAGCGTGAAATCTTCAAAATGCTCCTTTAGCATCTGCTCTGCCAGATAGCTGTAATACGGATCATACGACGAGTTCTGCAGCTGAACCAGCAAACACTCCTTCAGATTCCGGCTTGCAATCCCCACAGGATCAAAAACCTGAATTGATTTCAGCAGCCATTCTGCCTTTTCAAGCGGAATATCGATCTGATCCAGTACCCTCAGTTCGTCAACCAGTACCCGGATATCCTGCTTCAGATATCCGTCTTCATCCAGATTGCCAATGATCTCTTCACCAAGCCGTACCAGATTATCATCCACATCCAGATACGATAACTGTTCCATCAGGTGCTCACTCAGACTCACCCGTGATGGCGCCACCGGTGCGTAACTCTCATCATCCCGGCTCTGTTTTCCCGGCACTTCTGGAAAATACTCATCATCATTCATGTAGTCCGAAAGCGAAAACTCATTATCCCCCGAGCTTTCTTCAAAATCATCATCACCGTACGAATCAGAATCGATATCACTCTCTTTTTCTTCAGTGTCCTGATGCAGATCAAGCTCTTCCTCCAGCAGGAAATTCAATTCCAGCTCTGTCTTGATCCGCTGTTCAAGGGCAATCGTATTCAGCTGAAGCAGCTTCTGGTATTGTATCTGTTGGGGTGAAAGCTTTTGTGTTTGGGCAAGCCTTTGACTAATCGACAGCATGAATCCTCCTTGCTTGTGCCATAAATGACTCATACCACTCTTCACCGTACTCACGCACCAGTGAATCTTTTACAAATGTTACCAACCGTATGTTCTCCGATTCGCCCCGTGAAAGAGCTGGTTTGCATTCAGAAAACTCTTCGAACCTCAGTATTGCCTTCCCGAATCTGGTAATCCTGATTGGGAATAAGTGGCATGAAATCGGTTTCCTGAACTCAACCCTTCCGGCAAAATACGCCTGCTCAATTGCGCATTTGGCTATATCTCCCTCGTACCTCACAAAAACACAGGCACGCTTCTCATAACTGCGCAATAATAGTTCACCGCTCTTTACCTCATAGAACCCGTCCCGTTCAATAATGGCACGGTGCTCTTCAGGTAAATCTGGCAAAACCTGCGGCAGTGTCTTCTCTATTGCATCAATCTCTTCTTCACGGATGGGTGCACCAAAGTCGGATTCAAAGGTACAGCACGCACCCTTGCATGCCAGCAGATCACAGGCAAACTTTTTTGTAAAGACATCTTCTCTTACTTCAATGCCTTCAACGTCGTATATTTTTGGTATTAGCATACTCTTCCAATAATTATGCCAAAAATAATTAATCGGTTTTATTTATACAATGCTATATGTATTTTTATGGTATAATATTTGTGATAACTATAGAGGAATTCCTCAGTGCCTAAAATCACGAAAAATGACATAATCCTCCTGACCGGCAGTTCCACCGGCATTGGATTTCAACTCGCTGACCAACTCTCCCGTCGCTGCGGTCACCTGATCCTTGTCGCCAGATCAGCCGGCATTCTTGCCACGCAGCAAACCAATCTGACCTCTGCAAACTGCAAGGTCTCTATTTTTCCCTGCGATGTCAGTGACCAGTCAGCTGTACGAACCCTTTTCGCAGCCCTTCACGCTGAAGGTATCCACCCCACAATCTCAATCCTGAATGCAGCCATCAGTTCACGCGAACCGTTGATCAGCAATCCCTCCGCAAGTGTTGCTACTGTCTTCTCTGTAAATGTGATGGGCGTAATGCACATTCTTGATGAGTTACTTCCTCTTCTTATACAAAAGGGAAGTGGCACCATCGTTGGCGTTTCCAGTCTTGCCGATGGCAGAGGCTTCCCCAAAAGCGGTGCCTACTGCGCCAGCAAGGCAGCACTCTCATTACTTCTGGAAGCATTGCGGCTGGAACTTGCCCCGAAGGGTATCAGAGTCCTCACCGTGAAGCCAGGATTTGTCCGCACACCTATGACCGATAAAAACGAATTTTCCATGCCAATGCTCATGGAACCGGACAAGGCAGCACAAATCATCATCAATGGAATTGAAAAGAACAGGAAGGTTATCGCTTTCCCTGCACCTACGCAGTTTGGCGCAGGTCTCTTGAAAATGATGCCCACGTGGCTCTTTGACCGTGTCGCAGGTAAATACCCCTAATCCTTCCGTTCAAAGAAAAAGAGTAACGGTCGCGCAAGTCTGTCAGCCCAGTACGATTCATTGTGCTGAGCTCCGCGGTCATAATAATAATCCAGGTCATCCCCGATTCTCATCCCTTTTTGGGAGAGAAGCAAAAACATTTTTTGCGCATCATATTTTCCATCCTCACCACTGTCAAGGTACACCTTGATCTTCTTTTTCCCTGAATAATCTGATTCAATCATCTTAAACACAGCGTTATCACCATAATAGAACGAACTGGAAAGACAGCCTGCCTTTCCAAACACCTCAGGATACTGCCACACCAGCGTCAGAGAACACAATCCCCCCATCGATGATCCCATCACTGCATTGTGCTCTGCCTCAACCCTCGTCCTGTAGTTGCTGTCAATAAACGGTTTCAGCTCTTCCACCAGAAATTTCTGGTACCAGATACCCTTCTCAGAGATACTGTATTCAGCCAGCCGGTCCGGTGTATTGTGCACACCAACAACGATGCACTCATCCAGTTTATTTCCCTTCACCAGACTCGTGATGGTTTCATCAACCCGCCAGTCTACACCCGCATAAGAAGTCTTCGGATCAAACAGATTCTGCCCGTCATGCATATACAGCACGGGATACCGCTCCCCCCGCTTCTTAGCGTACGAAGGGGGTAGCCACACAGTCACATTCCGCGGCAGCAAATCATAGCGGGAACGAAACTCACTATGATGTATCGCAGTTCCGATGATGGAATCACGCCCCTGATTTTTTGTCAGGAGTCTTCGAACTTCTTTAGGTAATGACATTGTTATACAAAGAGATGATTCAGTAACACTCCGCAAAGATATTACAATTTTTCAAAAATCAAGCGGTATATTGTTAGTTGTTCCTTTTTAATTCTGTCAGGTTTATTCCCCGGATTGCACTATGAAAAAAGTCCTGTTACTCTGGATAGGCACATTCTTTATAATTAATGTCATTGGTTTCTTACAGATTTCTACCGACCCCAACTACCCGGTTACCGGTACGCTCAGTATAGAAAACAAAAAAGTCACCTTCCGGTTCGAACGCATCGTCAGGACTGACACCGCCCATACGGTCATCGTCAGAAGTGATAACCACAACGTAGATGCTGCGCTTCACTACCGTGTGGAAGGCACAGGCGTTACAGACTCAATAGTCCCCATGACTTTCCAGGGTGAAATGCTGACTGCCTCAATCCCTCCCCAAAAACCTGAGACAAAAATCTCCTACTTCGTCTCACTGAAAAGTAAGGCTGAAGAAAAACAACTCCCCTCTACAGGTCCGGTGACACTCCTCTTCCTTGGAAAAGTATCAACCATTATCTCGGTCGTTTTTCTGCTTACACTGTTTGGGGGAATGATTCTGGCAATCAGAACTGGTCTGGAATATTTTAATGAGAAGCCACACCATAAAAGATACAGCATCTGGACTTCCATTGCGTTTATTTTGAACGGTATTGTTGTTGCCCCTGTAAAGATAAGTTATGAACTCGGCGCCATTGGCACCAAAGTGCTTCCAATAATGACAGTATTCAACCCAGCGTACCTGGTACTCCCATTGCTCTGGATTACCGCAACGGTCTGCGCCTTCACACCGCCCCGCTATTCAAAACTCGTGGTACTGATTACTGCAATAGTATCAGCAGTTTATTTTGTATTCCTGCACTAACCTTCAGGATAGAGCAGATCAAGCACCTGCGGCAGTAATGCTTTATTTGTGGCAATGGTTGAACCCGCACTCACCGGATCGCCACCATCAAGCCCAGTAATCACGCCACCGGCACCACGAACGATGGGAAGTAGCGCCACTGTATCCCATATATTCATAATAGGGTCGATCATAATATCAGCCATGCCCGACGCCACCATGGCATAGCCATAACAGTCTCCCCACATCCGGTACAGCTTCACACTCCTGATCAGCTGTTCAAACTGCGCATCCGGCTGATACCGCTCAAAGTGAAGATGATCGGTCACCAACAGCAGTGCATCCTGCAATCTGTTGCACTCCCTGATCCTGATAGGCATACCATTCAGTGATGCAGTACTATTGTCACCAATATAAAACTCTCTCAATATTGGTTGGTGAATCACACCCAGGATCGGCTCACTCTGATAACAAAGCCCAATCAGCGTACCAAAAGTCTGCGCACCGGCAATAAAACTTTTTGTACCGTCAATCGGGTCCAGTATCCACTGAAACTCAGCATCCGGCTTATGTATCCCGAACTCCTCACCAATAATCCCATGGTCAGGATAATGCTTCATAATCAGCACTCTCAGTTTTTCTTCTGCCTTTCGGTCGGCGATCGTTACAGGGGAAGTATCCTGCTTTGCATCAATATGGTACGCTGTACGGAAATATTTCCTGATTATTGCACCGCTCTCTTCAGCCAGTAGCTTCGAAAAATCCTTAAACTCCTGATCAGCTGTCATAAGACCTCACAAAACCGATTGATACAACATAATCAGCCGCTCCATAATGATCGGCAGGTCAAATACTTCCTTTACACGCTCCCGCGCAGCAATGCCATAATCTGTCCTTGTCCCTGGATTGTCAATCATCTGGGAGATCTTCTGTGCCAGATCCTTGACCGACTTAACCTGAAAGAGCAGCCCCGTCTGTCCGTCTACCATGATATCCAGCACCCCGTCAGCATTTGCCGCAACGGTCGCCTTTCTCATGGAAAGTGCCTCTACCAGCGCAATACCAAACGCCTCTGAGTGCGACGGGAACACAAACACATCCATCGCAGCCATCATCTCAGGTATATCACTCCTGTATCCGGTAAACAGCACATTCTTTAACTGCAATCCTTCAGCAAGTTTTTTTACGGATGCCCCATATGCATCCTCACCACGGCTCGGCTCACCCACTATCATAAATCGGAGGTTTTCATATTTGCCATTCAGCATCGCAGCCGCTTCCAGAAATTCCTCGTGTCCTTTACCGGGACTGAATCTCGCTGTCATCCCTATCACCAGCTCATCCTCCCGCAAACCCAATTCACTTCGTACAGTCGCACGGTCAATCTTGTCCGGATCAAACCGCTTCGTATCCACTGCGTTGTAAAGCATCTCAATCTGGTCCGGCTCAAGCGGACACGTATCAAGCAGATTATTCTTTATTATCGTGCTGATTGCCAGTGCCTTCGTTACCCGCCGGTACAGAACCCGGTGGAGAAAATCTTTCTTTACTATGTAAGAACCAACCTGCTTGGTTAGGAAGAGCGGTGTATCCAGCCTCAGCAGCTTCAGAGCCGGCACCAGCAGCCACAGGTCTTTTGAATAGGATGAGTGTATAATATCGAATTGTTCTTTTCGCAGCAGCTTCATAAACCTGCTCACCCCCACAGGGTCCACATACTTCGCCTTCGGGAACGATACTGCGGTCATCCCGGCTTTTCCCGATTCCTCCAGCAGACGTGAACCATCAGGGGCAGCGATACATATCACATGCCCCCTTGCCTGCAATTCCTTTGCAGTGGTAAGCGTGAACATCTCCATGCCCCCCCAGCTTGGTGAAAGGCACGAAATCAGTATCCGCATCCTAATAAGCTCTCTTCAGTGCGGAGTGTTTATAGTAGTGCGCCAGAATTTCATCAAACAGATAATTCTTCTCAGCCATCACAGCCGCACCAATCTGACACATACCCACGCCATGCCCCCAGCCGGCACCCGTCAGCTTGAATCGCTGAGGCACATTGCCTGCCATCTCCTGCTTTTCCACAATAAATGCAGAACTGTACAGGTG
>JAEXTR010000262.1 GCA_023406915.1 Bacteroidota bacterium | reverse complement strand
ATCAACAAGTAATTACACAGGAGCAAGAACGAATGGGTCGCTTTATTCTCGCGAGTAATGATGTCACAATTGATCCTGAGGTGATGCTTACTTATTATAAAGAGCAAAGCACGGTGGAGCGAGGATTTAGATTTATTAAAGACAAGAGTTTCCACGCATCCGAGGTATACCTAGAGAGTGAAAACAGAATTGCCGCCTTGGTTATGATTATGGTACTCTGCCTCCTGGTTTATTCTATTGTCGAGTGGCAATTCAGGAACACCTTGAAAGAGCAGAAGGTTACAATTCGCGATCAATTCGGAAAACCAACGGAAAAACCAAGAGCCAAATGGGTCTTCTTCTTATTCAGAAAAGTCAGGCAGATTGACCTGATGATCAAAAAAAGAAAGGTCACCGAATTGCTCAATATTACCGAAGAAATACTCGATATCGCCAAGTTACTCGGCCCGGGGGTGGAAAAATATTATTCGTGAAAAATTACCCGCCGAGTGTCTGATATATAATTAAGATTTTATGAAAATTAAAAATTGTTGTAAACATCTGCGGATGATGGGATGTATTTCTCCAAAACCACATTGCTTAATAATTATTGTAGATAGTTCAGTAGATATTTGTTCTAAAGATAAAGAAAAGATAGATAGCCGTTTAAGTCTGAACATGAAGGCATTATAATGGATTCAGATAAGGGAATTCCACCTAAAAAAACATTTATTGCAGATGATAATGACCCCACGTATCGTGACCTCGAGGAAAAAAAGGAATTGGATTTGAATTCTCCAAATTATCCTGAAAATCTTCTAAATTCATTTTTAGGATACAATATTGAATATGCATTTCCTGTACAAGGTACTGAAGCAGATATCTATAGAATAAAGAAAAACAATACAGAATATGTTTTAAAACTATATCGGTATGGTATCTTCCCTAAACTCTTACAAAAAGTCGCTGAGATATGTCAATCAGTACCTGATCATGTTGTTCAAATATTTGAATATGGATATGACGAAGATAAAAAAAGATACTATGAAATCCAAGAGTTTGCAAGAGGTGGATCTTTAAAAGATTTGATAGATTCTCGTAAATTTCAAATTAAGTTATTAAAAACCTTTATCAATGAAATCTCCCAGGCAATCCATGCTCTTCACAAACATAATATTATTTACGCGGATTTAAAACCTGGAAATATTTTAATCCGAGATTTATCAACATTTGATTTAATACTCAATGATTTTGGAATTGCATATAATATTGATCCAGATATTCCAATACAATTTTCGACCCCTAAAGGAACATTATCTTACTTAGCCCCAGAACTGATTTCAGGATTTATTGGCAATCAAATCGATTATTGGGCTTTGGGTATTATAGTTCTTGAAATAATAATGGGTGAACATCCCTTTGCGGGGATGGATCGGCAAATAATAATCCAAATTTTAACAACTCAAAATATTGAAATACCCAAAAATATACCAACCGAATATTTATCTTTATTAAAAGGTCTACTTACAAGAGATCCTAAAAAACGTTGGGGAAACAAGGAAGTTTCTTCATGGTTATCTGGAAAAGAGGAACTCCCAATTTATTATGACACTATAGAGAGTAGTGCAAAACCCCCTTTTTTACCTCAGTCAGTTGAATAATATATAAGAATTTTACTTCATTCTTCCTTTCTCAAAATTATCAGAAAGTTGAAGCACTTGGAAATCGTTTAGGAGCTATTGAACAACTCATTGATTGGGAGCAATTTCGACCAATAATCGCTGATATTTACAGGGATGATTTAATAGAAGGTGGGAGACCTCATACTGATGAGATAATTCTGATCAAACTCCTGATTCTTTAACAATGGCATGGACTGTCTGATTATGAATTAGAAATTCAAGCCATTGATCGTTCTTCCTTTCAACACTTCCTAGGTTATCCAGAATCAATTCCTGATCGATCTACCATATGGAGGTTTCGAGAGCGACTAATCAAAAGCAGGAAAGAAGATGCAATCTCAGTACTTAGCTAATTTCCCCCTCTCTGTTTTTTGCATTCAAGATCAATCCAAGAATGAATAATTAAACCGGCCTCCTAAATGGAATAATTGAGCATACACACTTGTAAGTATGTTTGATAAATTCCCAAACAAGAAGAGTAAATATCTCAAATCGAAATACGCGCGGATTAATCGTTTTAGGACCACGTTTCATTGGAGAAAAGTATGTCCAGAGTAAAACCATCCAATTATTCTTCAAAAGAAACGAGATAATCGTAAATATGTAGCGAAGGACTGGATTTCTACTAGATGTTTTAGGTTTAACCTGATTTCTCATTCGATATGATGACTCAATTGAGAATCGTGAACGGTAGGCATTATGAATTCTCTCTGGATTCCATGTTATTCCATGATATACATATCCAAGGTTCTGTTCCCCTTTTTTACCTCCTCTACCCTTGAGGTATTTAACTACAATAGCTATTTTCAAAGTTATATTGAGGGGTTTATTTTTCATAATATACGTTCCAAATCGAAATTTAGTTCCCTTCAATAAAATTTTCATTTGTTTGCTGTGACGTCTTACTGGGATAATGAAGGGAGTATTGGATTCCTCAAGGAAAGAGAATACTTTCTTTGCATAAAATTCTCGATCGAGACAAAGAACCTTGATTTGAAGTCCGAGATCTTTGATTACATCGAGGCATTGAGCTAGATAGTGCACTTTAGATAAACCTTGTCTGATCGGGAACACTGATAAAGTAAATTGATGATTTCTTGTGGTAACATATAGGGTGATATACGAGTAAAACTCATTAGTTGATTTCTTTAGCCGATTTCGAATAATATAAGATTCATTTTCTTTAACTGCCTTCCCATAGTAACAGTCATGAGTAAAGTCGATGGCAAATTGATATGAGTGACCTTTCTTGAGAACATTACCTACAAAATGGGATAAAATTGAACTGTTTATTTGTTCTAGGTCATCAATTTTTAATTTCTTAAGATGATACCGCACGGAAGTTTCACAAGGAACTTGAGAAAGACAGTGACATATTGAATGGATAGACGAATGGTTTACAGCCATTGCGATTAGTGTTTTGAAAATGTCTCGTTGAGAGAGTTTTCCCTGAATTGGGATGGAAATGTATTGATCTAAGGAACGAACGACACGATCACAACATTCTTTCCTTCTCAAAATAGAATTTCCCTTAGAGGCCAGTGCCCTGGTTGATAGGACCATATGGGACTGCCTCAAAGGTATTTAGATCTTTCTATTTTGCCCTTTAATCTCTCAAGGAACTAACCCATAGGCATTTTCAAAATTAGCTAAGTACTGAATCTGGAGTGAACTTCAAAAGCAAATCGGTGAACGAGGTTTAACTATCAAACGTGGTATGATACAGGATGCTACATTCATCCTTGCAGACCCTGGTCATGCAAAACAGGATATTCCACGAGGTGATGAAGCGATAACGAGAAGATCAAAAGATGGGACATGGGCAATGAAAGGGAGAAAATCCAATTTTGGCTATAAACTCCATACAATCGTCGATAAGGAAACTCAAATAATCAGACAGTTTGCCACATCTACAGCAAGTCTGCATGATAGCCAGGTAGACCTTTCTGAACCTGGTGAAACCGTATACAGGGATAGGGGTTATTTTGGTGCGACTATTCGAGGTTCAATGGACAAAACGATGAAAAAGGCAACACGCAATCATTCATTATCTACCAAAGATAAACGACAAAATAAAGCAATATCCCGGGTTCGGTCGCTTGTTGTAAGACCATATGCAGTGATAATAAGAGTACTCCATGTGTATCACGTAATGGTGACAACTGTTGAAAGAGTCCACATAAAAAACCTGTTTTCTTGTTTTTCTTACAACTTATACCGGATAAATGGAAATAGCCAAGAGTGATTAGATAGCGGTAGCT
>JAEXTR010000043.1 GCA_023406915.1 Bacteroidota bacterium | reverse complement strand
ATGACCGGATGCTATCTTCAAACAACCCGGTTCAAAATCTAATGGGATAAGATTACTTCATTAACTGCATTTTCTTTGTAATAACAGTATTCGCAGATTTCAGTTTATAGAAATAAACACCACTTGCGAGACCATTTGCATTGAATCCGATAGTGTGATTACCGGCATTCATGAACTGGTTGTTTACCAGCACTGCAACTTCACGTCCCAGCATATCATACACACGCAGATCAACAGTGGCTGATGATGACAAACCAAAGTTAATCCGGGTAGATGGGTTGAATGGGTTCGGATAGTTATCAGCAAGGTAGATTGAAGCAGGAACAAGTGAGTTGTTCTCTTTTGCTGAAACAGGTGTAAACTGCTTGTCTAGCACGATCAGTGGCATGGGGGTATCGAGTGCGTTGCCACGGGTGTAACCCTGTGTATACAGTACTTCATCAGCGGGATCACCGTCAACGTTGGCAACAACGATTACATCCATATCTCCGTTGTTTGTCCAGTATCCTGAATCTACAAGTGCTGTTGTCCAGTTTGCAGGGTTCGTGTAACCACCACCCTGATACTCTACTCTGAAAATCGGTACATTCACGGTGGTAGCAGCCATGTAACGGGAACCGAAAATAAAGTCAGGCTTTCCGTTGGCATCAATATCACCAACACCGGCACCGTTTAATCTGATCGCACCAAGCGGAGCAAGATCAGCAATTTCTACCCAGGTGAGAGTATCAACACCACTAGCCATGGATACGGCATATACTTTGCTGTTGAACCATCCGCCAACAACTACTACATCTTCATTGTCCAGCTTTGCAACAGCTGATCCCTTGAAGGATCCATTTGCACCGATGGTTTGTGTTTGTCCGGGATATACGGTGTAACTACCGCTTGCATACTTAATAAGGTAGGTGGCGCCGTTTGCTGCCCACAGGCAGATATATGGAGGTACAACGGACATATCCCATTTGTGACCAGTATTTGCAAGCGTTACATCGGTAAGACCGGTGAATTCAGCAGTCCAGGTCTCAAAACCAGTTCCTTGATTTGGAATATCATCAACTGAATAGACTCCGACATGGAAGTTAGATGTACCTGACTGTCTGTCAACCACGATGAGCTCATTTTTATTGTCGTTATCAATGTCAGCTACTTGGAACTTTATCGGACGGAGATTGAACATTAGCTGATCCGTCATGGTATATTTTGCATTGGGAAGGAATCCCCCAAAACCGTCGGCAACACCCATATTATCCGTGCCGTCACCAGGGTATTCATACACAATAATACGTGCGGGATTAGGATTCAGTGTTGCATCAAGGTTGTTTACAATACCCCAGATGATTTCCTGCTTACCGTCTTTATCCAGATCACCGTATGTTAATGCAGGCCAGGTGTTCTGCAACGGTACTTCGGAGATAACTCCCCATACACTGTCCCATTTAGCGGTAGAGGGATTCCATTCGAATTTATAAAGTCTGGGGATAAGTTCGTATGGTTCATCAATCATATTTGTATTGCAGGCATAAATTTCTGGCAGACCATCGCCATCAAAATCAACTCCGGCAACAACTCCGCCAAAACCTCTTTCCAGTTGGGCTGGTTCACGGATTTCAGCAGTGCGGGTTAATAATTGGGCATAGATCTGACCCGAAACCAGGAAGATGATTGAAACCATCAGGATGGTATAAAGTCGTTTCATTACGACCTCCTTGTATTTGATATGTTGAATGTGATCTTGAATTTCTTGCTTCGTTGAAAAAATACACCATTGGTATGCAAACGCACACTATAAGTGCCTGAATTATTATGCAATAAACTATAACCCTGCTGTAATTATTCACAGGGGAATATTTCAACTTCATTCAACCAGAGTCCAAAACTGCTGTTAAAAATGACAGTTTTGCACTTTTTCCGCACATAGCCTCTGAGGGGAACCTGGCGATTCTTGAATGGTGCGGATATCACAGCAGATACAAAGGGTGCTCATTTATTGCAACCTGATATAAAAAAATATCTGCTTTTCTAAACTATAAACCTCCTGTATAAATAGCAATAAAAAAGGTAGGTGATTCAGCAAAAGAATAGCAGTTTTTAAGGGTCAATAAGCCAAAAATAGTATGATTTTCAGGTGGGAATGATACACCAACACTCAAGGAAATATCACATCGTAAGCTCAAAAGTAAGGGATCGTGTTGTGATGCTGAAACAACCCGATCCCTTCAGTACATCAAAAAATGTCACAACCAGACTCCTATATCCAGCCATCCTCCTTCATCAGTTCTGCGCAAAGAATTGCTCCTCCTGCTGCACCCCGGATGGTATTGTGGGAAAGCACCGTGAACTTATACCCAAATATGGGACATTCCCTGAGTCTACCTGTGCAAATCCCCATCCCGTTTTCGGTTAGGCGATGCAATAATGGCTGTGGATGTGCTGCGCCAGTGAAATAGGTAATTGGACGCACTGGTGCGGAAGGGAGGTGTAGCACCTGTGGACGGGAGGTGAACTGTTGCCACTTTTCAAGTATCTCATCCGGGGTAGGTGTGTCGGCGAATGCAACCTGCACTGCCGCAGTGTGCCCGTCACTTACCGGAACCCGATGAACCTGTGCTGATATCTTCAAGTCTGAAGGTATTATCCCAAGTTCTGAAACTGTGCCGAGTATTTTTCTCGGCTCAGATTCAAGTTTTCCCTCCTCACCGTCAATATGAGGAATAACATTGTCCATAATGTCACTGGCTGATAGCCCCGGATAACCAGCACCTGATATTGCCTGCAAGGTTGTTATTGAGAGTGCATTAATCCCAAAAGCGTCGTATAAGGGCTTCAAAGCCATTACAACTCCGATTGTTGAACAATTCGGATTTGTTACGATGCAACCTTTCCCGTATGGCTGTTGCCTGATCAGTGCAAGGTGATCGTGATTGACTTCCGGAATCAGAAGCGGGACGTACTGATCCCACCGGTGATTCTTTGAATTTGAAATGATAATGTGACCCGCAGCGGCATGCTGTGCTTCTACCTCACCCGCCATGGATGAATCCAGCCCGCTGAAAAGCACCTGACTGTTGCATGCGCCCTCAGCATCCTGAATAATCATATCCGCAACACCATCAGGAAGATCGCTTTCAGAAATCCTGTTCACAACATCCCGGTATCTTTTTCCGGCGGAGCGTGCTGATGCAGCAATTTCCTGGACTGTAAAAAATGGATGATCTTTTAAGAGTCTCAAAAACTGCTGCCCGACACTTCCTGTTGCTCCTAAAACGCCGACTTCTATCTTTTTACTCATTAATTTTCCTTCCATTAGGTATCCGTTCTCCTAAAAAGAATTATTTGAAATTCTGACTATATCACCCAGGATACCGCCAGATGTTACTTTGGCACCTGCGCCAGGACCCTGAATGACCATGGGCCTGTCATAATAATACACGGTCTTAAATGATAATATGTTATCATTCGATGCGAGTGAATAGAACGGGTGCTCGTG
>JAEXTR010000225.1 GCA_023406915.1 Bacteroidota bacterium | reverse complement strand
GCTCCCATTTCCCGAATCTTCTTTGCTGCTTTAATCAGATTAGGTTCATTGGCAAGAAGACGTGCCTCGGAATCGTTAATAATCAGAATATCGATGCGGTCGAACACCTTTACCAGGTCCTTCTTTTTCCCCTCAATCCAGAAGTTCATTGTGTCACAAACCACAAACTTTGGCTCTTCAATCTGATCTAGTACCTTCGCCTGCAGAACGGGGTCAATATTACCCAAACAAATGTAGCGTGATTTTTTCAATGGTTCGGGTACTACAGGATTAAAGGTCTCCAGCACATTCAGTTCAGTAAGAAGCGTGTCACGGGTATTTAAATCGTAGTGATACTTCCCCGCCCATCTGAAAGTCTTACCGCCAGGAATAACCTGAATTCCCATAGTCTCGATATTATGGCTTTCGAGCAATTGAATATACTGCTGTGGGAAGTCTTCTCCCACCACGCCAACCAGTGACACTGGTGCCGTGAAATAACTTGCAGCAAGGGAAATATAGGTTCCTGATCCGCCTAATGCGTCATCAACTTTTTCAAACGGGGTGGCAACACTGTCAAGCGCAACAGTGCCGACTACTAATAAGCTCACGATCGTGATTCCTTATTTACTGGGAAAATACAATTTAAAAAATAACAAATTCCGGCATAACTAGTACGCGTAACAAATTATTTACATCAGAAAATTATTTCATTGAAATGAAGCATTTCGTCACGGCTGGTGAGATACCGCTCAATGATACTCACAGACTGATGCTGACCGGGCCACGCGTATCGCAGCAATGCCTCACTGAAAGTAACCCATTCGAACCCCTGATGCTCATCCGAGAGATTCACCTCACCGTGCGGGCACATTGCAAGGAAAACGGGTATCATTACTATCGTATCCTTCTCGTGGGAATAATAGGAATTTACATTCGGTGCCGCAAATAGCTTCTCCGGCAGAAGTCCTGTTTCTTCCTTCAATTCACGCAGTGCAGCTTGAACAGCTGTCTCCCCTTGCCTGATTTTACCAGTGACTGGTTGCCAAATGTTTGGATAGAGCTCCTTTTCACTTCGCTGCAGGGCAAGGGTATTTACTTCTGAGCCGAAGTCCCTTACAATGTGCAGTTCAATAATGCCTGTACCAAGCAACATACTACTACCTTTTCATTTAAAAATAAGCCCGAATTTCAGCCCGGGCGGTGTGGATAACTCTTCCGCCCCCTTGTGATCTGCCTTCATAACTGGCAGTGGACTGTAAATTATCAGCGATTCTGTAATCAAAATTGAGTCTCCAGAGATAATTCTTGCCCAGAGCGTAACCACCAGTCAGCTCGAAAGGAAGATAATTCTGCGTCTGGTTAACACTCACTTCATTACGCTCCAGTTCAGCCCGTACCCTGCCGCTGAATCCTAACGAAGCACTGAAGCGCACTGCTTGTCCGTTTACATTCACTATCGTAGGATCATCCGGATAACTGTCTTCACTGCCAGCAACCCGGATTTTCAGACCAAGTTCAATTGCATTGATAGGACGGTACGAAAAATCTATAATCCCCTCAACCGTACTGATCTCCCGGTTCCTGGTAGATCCTTGAGGAGCACGCAGATTATCAGCCCGCTGAATAGCATCAATCTGCAAAGCAAATTCACGTACCAATCTTATCCTTACCCTGCCACTTCTTTCCATACCCAAACCACGCTCTGCCCCCCCACTGTACTGATTCAGGCTTCTTCGTATATTGTATCTAATCCGGAAAGAGAGATCATTACTACTCTCCAGTATAAATAAATCATTCTGAAAAAATTGTGATCCACGAAGAGTATGCTGATCATTCAAAAACTTTGAAAACCTGAGAAGGTAGATATGCTCCTGATCCGGTTCTGTGCTGTTCTCTTCAACCCGGATAGTAGTCTCTGTTGTGAATGCTTTCAGGACCGGATTCTCGCTCCCAATGATAGCAGCGTAATCAAGCTTCCAGCGTGTCCCCGCCTTCAGATCCGTTACAGGAAAAAGTTCATCAGTAGGAATTGTGACAAGTATAAACTCACCATCATACAGTGTTAATTGAAACTCATTTTCATCTGCAATCCCGTTATTATTCAAATCACCCAGGTAGATATAATTACCGGCGCCCTTCTCAACTTTCACAAACACACGCTCCAGTTTCGCGCTCCTTTGGGTAGAGACCTCATAGAATACATCGCCGGTAGCTGCGTTCCTTCCTATCTGGAATTGAGAGCGCGTCCTGATCAGAATTGTTTGATTATCAAGTGATCCTCTGGATTTAAATGATTCAGTGTACTTTTTGTCATAAATGGTCAGACGTAACGTTGAATTAATCTCCCGTCCGGATTTGTAATCGACATCAACCTGTTGTCCACGTGCAATTGATTCCCTGGTCAGGGAGCCGGCAAGTGGAAAATAATCCTCACGGTAGATATACTTCAACGCAGCAGTGAACCCCGATATATTTGCTGTACCTAATCCCGG
Source organism: Bacteroidota bacterium (assembly GCA_023406915.1). Classification (GTDB taxonomy): domain Bacteria; phylum Bacteroidota; class Ignavibacteria; order Ignavibacteriales; family Ignavibacteriaceae; genus JAEXTR01. The sequence goes on along the minus strand of JAEXTR010000225.1, from coordinate 1,321 downwards.
TGAGAATTCATAAAACTGCAGACTGGTTTGTAATAATGTATCGCGCGGCTGGAGTTTTTCTACTCTCTGTTCCGATGAAAAATCAATGAGTGGCTGCAGAAAACCTAGTTGATAAGATGCATTCGCACGCTGCCGTATCCACTCCCCCTTCACAGCACTGTTTTCAGATTTCACATAATCCATATTATAGCGGATGGAATACTCTTTCCCTTTCTCCCAGGTGAACATGGTATTTGACCTGGTTGATGAAAAGTTCTCTCCCTTTTTCATAAACCCAATCGAAGAGTTGACTGATGCATTCACACCAGGAAGATATTGCAGGGAAAACTCACGGAGCACCTCATCCCCTTTTGTACCACTGCTGTTGTAGTAACGGTCAAACTCAACATCATTGAACCGGTCAAGCGATGTAAAGCGGCTCTCAATGAAACGGTCCCGGGCAGAGACTCCTACTTGTCCAAGGGTAAAATCTCCTATTTCCACCGGGACTGGTTTTAATTTAAGACTGAATGTACGCGCATATCCTGAGTTTTCTGTATCGTCCAGCGTAGAGAATGTATTGGCATCAAATGAGCTGCCGGCTAGCTCAAACCCTATCACCAGCTTATCAAACAGGGTGAGATCAACCACCAAGTTCCCGAACTGACTTTTTTGCGGCAGCGGTAAAAAGATTAACGGTGCATAATCACCAGCGTTTTGCCCCACAAATCTGAACTGACCTATTGCCTCACGGATGTAGTCACCGGTTCCGAATGCAACCGAACTGAAGCTGACATTGTACACAGCGCTGTCTGCACCCGGATTGAAACGGTAGAAACGGTACGGAGCACCCCCGATAAGTGTATCCACGCCTTCATAGCCTCCCCTTCTTCTCCCCGTAGAGTCTGGTGTTGCAAGAATCACACCGGACTTAGCAGCTTTGAAGCGGTCGTCACCAGCGCCTCTCAGAATTTCTTTGTCGCTGTTTGAAAGTGTAATATCAATGGGGGAATCCTTATCATCTCCTTCCTGAAACACCTGCATTTTCACAGTCAGGGCATCACCAAAAAATGCCCCTGTGGCCCCGGCACCAAAAAGGTTCCTTGAATACCGCCGGTCTGAATACTCAAACTCAACGGTGATTCTGCTGCTTGCGGTAATGAGTCTGCCTGGGGTAAAGGTTACTTCTGAATTTGAATAATCAATAATATAGTCATTGTTTTCACCACGGCGGAGAGACTGACCGTCAATAAATACTTTTTCACTGCCAGCAATGATAATAATATCCCGCTCACCATTTCCACCTGTAAGCCGGTATGGTCCCTGAACCCCGTCAATACCC
>JAEXTR010000209.1 GCA_023406915.1 Bacteroidota bacterium | reverse complement strand
GGTTTGGGGAACGCCTTTATTCTCCGTTGTAAATTTATCCTACAGTGGATTTGATGCAGAGGTTATACCAAATTTCAGTGATGCAAACCCCCGTAAAAACTCCATTCATGATATATCAGCCGATTGTAACTTTACCTACGTCTACGAAAACCGGGATGAACTGGGCTTCGGAGTGCATTCAAAAATATTTACCTCTGATCTTCAGCTTCGGGATGATGATGGTCGCGGAAGAAATTTTAGTCAGAGCACAGGTTCTTTAAGCCTTTTTATGAATTACAAGTTTCTCAGGTCAGAAACAATGGGGCTTGATCTTGGATTACGGGCTAATCTGATCGGCCTCAGCAAGCTGCGCCCATTCCTTCTCGAGCCTCGCATCAATTTTACCTATACACCATTGCCGATTATTGCATTCAAAATGGGTTTTGGACGGTACAGTCAGGAGATCATCACACTTACGGATGAAAATGATCTTATTTCAATTTTCGAACCCTGGGTGGTTGTACCTGACTATCTGAATGCACCTGAAGCCACTCACTTTATTGCCGGTGTCACCACATATTTGACTGATAAGATTTCCCTGGATATTGAAGGGTATTACAAAGATATCGCTTATCTGGTTGATCTGAATGAAAAGAAGTATTCCAATATCGATAATGAGTATATTTCCGTTGACGGTCGCTCTTATGGTGTAGAAGTGGAGACAACCGCGAAGCTTACTGAGTTTTATGTAAAAATCGCCTACTCACTTGCCTGGGCTTATAAAGAGTATAATAATATTGATTTTTATCCACGTTATGATAAGCGTCATACCCTCTCAGTACTTACCAACTACTCTCCAGGCGGGGGCTGGCAATTCAGCATCAACTGGATGCTCAATTCTGGTATGCCGTTTACTCCGATTGTTGGCTTTTATGACAGACTGGAAATCAAACAACCACCACCATTCTACCCCCTGAATCTGTTTGTACCCACTACACTATGGGGCACAAAGAATACCGAACGTTTACCCTACTATCATCGTATGGATATCAGTGTCAGTAAGCGCTTCAGGTTATTCGCAGCCCTGTTTCAGATTGAGGCAAGCATCATGAATGTTTATAACCGTAAAAACATCTTCTATTATAACCGTGATACGGGTGAACGGGTTGATATGCTCCCCTTTATGCCAACATTATCAGTGAGGGTTGAATTATGAAACACACAATCCTCCTTTTTGCATCAGCCCTTTTAGGATTTTTCAGTCTTTCCTGTGAGGAAGATTTCAATCCAAAAACAGACTTCCGTGAAGAACAGGTACTGACCTGCATTGTTGCAACCAAGTCACAGGCGTACACCGCTTACCTGACCAATCTGTATGATGTTGAGGGCACCAACCCCATGAAGAATCCGATAGATCCGGTTATCTCGGGTGCACAGGTAACAATGCTATATAATGGCAGGACCTTCCTGTTCAGCGAAGATACGCTGAAATCCACAAGTGGCAGCAGATACAGCAGCAAGGCTATTGTTTACCGTGGTGCTGGTGACAAAATTGGTGGTCACGATTCGCTTTACATCATCGCCCGGCTTGCGAATGGAAAGGTGTTACGCGGTGCAACAAAAACGCCGGACGATAAAACCTTTGAACTATCCTACCCTTTTGCATCTGGTTTTTCAACCAAGATCAATCAGTTCCTGTGGGGTACGCAGTGGCAAATAGACTGGCTGAAGACAGATGACAATCTCTTTATCCCAAAGTTGTATGCAATTTATGAAATCGACAGTGCCGGTATTGTCAAACTGAAACAACAGGAACTGCCGATGCGGTATGTAAAGAAAGGTGACACCCGTGTGCCGGTGTATCCGCTACCAACACGGCAGGCCAGTATTCTGTATAGCTATTCAGCTATCGATAGTGCTGTAGCTGCTATCGGGAAAAACCTGCCCGATAAGTCAAAGATCAAACTGCTGAGGATATCATTTACTCTCGTAGAACTGGATGAACATCTTACAAAATACTATCTGAGTACCAATGGATACCTGGATCAGTTTTCGATCAGAATTGACGAAACAGTTTATGGAAATGTGAAGAACGGGCTTGGTATCGTAGCATCATACAACAACAATCAGCTTGATTTCCGGGTAAAACAGGAGTATGCCCAGTTGTTCGGATACAGTTTCGAGTAAGGGCTGCGATCAGAAGCCGTTGCGTATCATCGCCAAGGAGATTATTATTGTTCAGAGATTTTTTATAAAACAGGAAAAAAGATGGCTGAAACAAAAAAGACCAAACGCCCGAGCTGGGACACCTACTTTTTGAAACTTGCAATGCTGGTATCAGAGCGGGCAACGTGTCCCAGAATGCATGTTGGTTGTGTGATTGTACAGAACAAGCAAATACTTGCCACTGGATATAACGGTTCCATCCCGGGTGGTGAGCATTGCGAAGATGTTGGGTGCCTGGTGGTGGATAATCACTGTGTGAGAACTATTCATGCCGAGATCAACGCCATACTGCAGTGCAGCTCCAAAGGAATCCCCTTACAGGGTGCGACCGTATTTGTTACAAATATGCCGTGCACTAACTGTGCAAAGGCTCTGATCGGGGCAGGCATCAAGGAAGTGGTTGTATTCTCTGATTATCATGATACTCTGGCAGAAAAGTTCTTCAATGAAGCCGGAGTAGTGTTGCGGAAACTTAAAATACCATCAACAAAAATTCAGTATGACCTGAGTAAGTACTCCTCAGCAAAGAAGACCGCCAAGAGTAAGTAATGAAAACGAATGCACTTCGCATTCTGGATGCAGCAGAAGTTGTGTACACTACCCGTGAATATCCAGTCAATGAGGATGAACTGGATGCGATCAGCGTAGCAAGGAAGATTGAAGCTGATCCTGAGCAGGTGTTTAAGACACTTGTTACCCATGATGGAAGTGGCAATCATTTTGTATTCGTTATCCCAGGTAATTGCGAGCTGCACTTAAAAAAAGCTGCCGCTGCCGCCGGAACGAAGAAAATTGACATGATACCGCTGAAGGATTTGACAGCACTGACAGGGTATCAGAGGGGCGGCTGTTCTCCAATAGGAAAGAAAAAGACCTTTCCTACATTTCTGGATGAAACTGCACAACTCTTCTCAACTATTTTTGTGAGCCCTGGAGTACGTGGTATGCAGATGGAGATAGCACCAGATGACCTGTGCAGAGTTACTGGTGCTGAATACAGGGATATCATATAAACCTTAATTATGTACAGATTATGGATATAAATAAAGTATGTGTGTATTGTGCCTCATCAAATCAGGTGGCGCAACATTATTTTCAGGCAGCAGAAGTACTTGCCACTGCCCTGGTGAAAGCGGGAATCACCATAGTGTATGGTGGCGGTGGGATGGGACTCATGGGTAGAGTAGCTGATACTGCCATCCAACTAGGTGGCAGCGTAACAGGTATTATCCCCCGTTTTATGAAAGAAGTTGAATGGGCACACCAATCCGTGACGGAGTTAGTAGTTGTAGAGGATATGCACGAGCGGAAAAAGAAGCTGATTGAGGGAACTGACGCTGTTATCGCACTACCGGGTGGCAGCGGAACGCTTGAAGAACTATTTGAAGTCATTACACTGAAACGACTGGGAATGTATACCAAACCAATCGTTATTCTGAATATCAATGGCTTTTATGATCCGTTGATTACACTGATGGAGCGGTTTATAAGTGAACGCTTTATGGCAGAGTACCACCGTGAGATGTGGACGGTAACCAATGATCCCGCAACGATTGTTGAAGTTATCCGTAATGCACCCGTTTGGAAAGATAATGCGATTGATTTTGCAGCGCTGAAATAATTACCCCAGCCATGTGATTTTTACCACAACATTTGCCACTACCCCGTTCTACATTCCGTGCGGGGTTTCCTGGCTTTCTTTCAGATGTCTCTCACACCTCTAAGGAAAACCCCCAACGCAAACTGTTCATCATAACATGAGGTGTACTATGCTTTTCGAGATCAAACGCTGGTTTCCGTCAGCCGTGCTGCTGTTCACGGCAGTGTACCTTTTGTTTTCACGGGGAGAGTATCACCTCATCGATAATGCCAACCTGGTGATACATGAGGGAGGTCACTTCGTCTTCATGTTCTTTGGTAAGTTTATCCACGCCCTGGGGGGAACGCTGATGCAGATACTCCTGCCCGGTCTGATCGCATTCTATTTCTTTTCTAAGTATTATCGCCTTGGGTATCAACTGGGTGTGTTTTGGATAGGTCAAAACCTGATGAACATATCAGTATATGCAGCAGACGCACAGGCAAGAAAACTCCCACTACTGGGTGGCGACAAGGTGTATCATGACTGGCATTACCTGCTGGGCGAGGTCGGAATTCTTGAATATAGTGAGGAAGTTGGGTATTTCTTTGTGGGCTTGGCGGTGATCTGTTTTTTCTTTTCCATCATGGCACCATATTACATGACGGATTACGAAAGCGGCATTAAAACTGGTATTGCCGATTCTTACTGAAGGTTGTAGATTTCAAATAAAAAAAAGAAATAATGCGTTTTTTCAAGTCCGGTCTGTTAGTTGTCCTCTTTTGCGCAGTTATATTTGTCTCCTGCGATGATTCTATTACCAATACTCAGATTGATCAGATTGTTATCCCATCCAGCGATATCAGTTATGAAAAATACATACAGCCAGTATTCACAGTGAAGTGCAATAACTCAGCTTGTCATGATAACAACAGTGCGGCGGGTGGCTTAGTTCTAACTAACTGGGTTTCCGCTACGCGTGATCCTGGTGTGATTTTTCCGGGTGAGCCAAACAGCAGCAGACTGGTTTGGTCAATAGAAGGTACTTCAACAAATCCAATGCCCCCTGTAGGATATCCCCCCCTGACCAAGAACCAGATTAACGGAATCAAGACCTGGATCAGGGAGGGTGCAAAAAACAACTAAATTACAACCATCCCTGTTGTTTGTACCAATCGATAGTTTCCTTGATTCCGGTTTCAATACTGATCTTCTGAATATACCCAAAATCCTTGAGAGCTTTTTCATGGCTGCAAATCCAGGCTGCCTGGGTAAGGTCTTTTGCTTTCTCGAAGTTCAGTGTAACAGCTTTACCAGATATCATGGAGAATAGCTCAGCAAAGGCGGCAACCGTGTACACAATAAAATGCGGAATTCGCAGAGAGAACGCTTTTCTCCCCATTATCTTTCCGGTGATTCTTCCGATCTGCTCCCAGGTATAGAACTCTTTAGAAGTAATGAAGTACACCTGGCCTGATGTATTCTCAGCCACCGCTGCTTCATACAGACCGCGCACGAGGTCACGGACCTGAATGAGGCTAACCACCTTTTTGTCAAATCCTATCTGAGTCATCAGACCTGATTTAAACGTCTTAAAGAACAGAAAAATCTCTGTATCGCGTTCACCGTATACTGCGGGTGAGCGGCAGACGGTAATATTCAAACGATCTGCATAAGTAAGAGCAAGTTTTTCCTGTTCGTACTTACTTATTCCATAGGTAGTGATTGGTGCAGGTTCCATGGCTTCAGTGGAAGGACTGCCAGGCACGGCAGGACCAGCCGTAGTCTCAGAACCAACGATAACAATCTTTTTCAGGCTATCCTTAAAATCGAGTGCCACATCCAAAATTGCGCGGGTGGTTTCCACATTGCCTTTGAAGTAGCCTTCTTTTTCCTTAGACTTGACAACTCCTGCCACGTGGAAGAAAAGTGATGCTCCGGTCATGGACTTTCTCAAACCGTCGGTATCGAATAATCCAGAGTCAATAATTTCGACCGGTTTATCCTTCAGCCAGCGAAGGTTGGAAGAGCGGCGAACGAGGCACCGCACCATATATCCTTTATCAATCAGGAGATCTACAAGATGGCTGCCAACGAATCCGTTAGCGCCAGTCACAACAGCAATCGGCTTATTCATTCAATCATCTGTATACTTATTCAATAAAAACTGCCTTGTAAATATACCACAAATCCCCCTTATTTTAACAAAGCGGAGGGACCGGCCAGGAAGGATGGTGTCTGGTGTTTTCCTGTTTCTTAATCCAGCCTCCGACCCTGGAAAAATCTGAGTGCTACTCTCTTGCAGGGAAACTTTCACTTTTGTACTTTTGCACCGTGTGTGTGCCACTTTTGGCAGTCCCCCCTTTTTCACTTTTTTTATCTAAGGAGCACTCTTATGCGACTTCGCCATACTATGTTTGCCCTGCTGAGTGCAGTGCTGATTCTAATGCTTTTGTTTTCTGCCCTGGAGAACCCATCGCAGGTAAGTCCAGAGCAGAATAAAAAGAAGGAGAAATCTTATAACCACGCTGCCAGACTCCAGCAGGAGTTTCTGATGTTGCGTGATCCGGCTACAAACAGGATTCCGGAAAATATTGGTCAGCTTGAACAGGACTTTGCAAAAGGGCTTCCAAAGGTCGCCCAATTTTTAATGTTTAAAGGCGCGCCAGTAATGAATGCTCAGGCATTAACCTGGACTGAACGCGGACCAAATAACACTAGCGGTAGAATCAGAGCACTTGGTATAGATATCAGGACTACTGGTACACCGACCCTTCTTGCTGGTGGTGCCAGCAGCGGAATGTGGAAATCTACTGACGGTGGATCAACATGGGTAAAGAAAACAACGAGCGCTCAACTCCACAGCGTAACCTGTATTGCACAGGATACACGAGTTGGAAGCCAGGATGTTTGGTATTACGGAACCGGTGAAAATATTGGAAATAGCGCATCAGGAGAGGGAGCATCTTACTTAGGGAATGGTGTTTTCAAATCCACAGATAATGGTGAAACATGGGCTCAGCTCCCGTCAACCGTAAATGCAAATCCAAATACTTTCGAGAACGATTTCCAGTACATTTATAATATTGCGGTTCACCCCACATCTGGCAATGTATATGCAGCTACTACTGGTGGAATCTATAGATCAACGAATGGCGGAACAGACTGGACAAAGATTCTTGACCCAGGCAATACTAGCACGTTAAGAACTGATGTGACCATCGCATCAAACGGGACAGTCTACACTGCTGCCAGCAGTAATGCTGGAGGAATCAAAGGATTTCGTAAGTCCATCAACGATGGTGGAGCATGGACAGATATTTCACCGACACTTCCAGAAAACTATGGTAGAATCATTGTGCAGGCAGCACCTTCAAATGGAGACATAGTTTACTTTTTCATTGAGGGAGTCAGCGGTACCAACAATACTCCTAACACGCATAACCACCAGTTATGGCGCTCTGCAAACGGTGGTACAGACTGGGCAAACATCAGCAGCGTTATACCTGCAAACACTGCTCCTGCACTTGATAATTTCAGTACGCAGGATGGATATGATATGCTGCTCTCTGTAAAGCCGGATGACCCCAACTTTATCATTGTTGGCGGCGTCAGTATCTTTAAAATTCACGATGTCACTAATGATGTTATGACACTCGCTCAGAAACATATTGGTGGATATGGTATCGCCGCAAATGGTACGGCAAATGCACTTGGTGATTACATAAATCATCATCCTGACAGCCATATCGGCGTGTTCAAACCAGGCAGCAATATTATCTTCTACACTGGAAATGACGGTGGTGTAGCCCTTGCGAATGATATTACCGCCGCCGCGGGAGCTGTCTTTTGGCAGAACCCACTGAGAAGTGGCCTTAATATAACCCAGTTTTATGGACTCTCAATAGATAAATCTGCTGCCGGTAGTGGTTTCATCGCTGGGGGATTACAGGATCGAGGAAACTGGATGGTCCGAACCAACGGCGCCCTACAAAACTGGCAGGAAGTTGGCGGCGGAGATGGAGCAATATCTGAGATTGAACCAAGCGGAACATATGTATTTCAATCCACAAGTAAGGGAAATCTTTTCCGGTTTGAGAAATCCGAAACTAATTCGCCTGTAAACACTTCCAAAGTTGATATGTCTCCTGCGCCACTTGCGAATGCGCTGTTCATCACACCTTTCGATGTGGATGATAATAGCGGCGATATTATTTATTTCAGTGGCGGTACTACAGGCAAAAACTCAGGTGTTTGGAGGTCGACGAACGCTACAAGTGGCACCCCAACATGGAGTTACTTAACTATGACTGAGGTAGCCTCGGAACAGGTCAGCGCGATATCAGCCAGTAAATCTGGAAGTGCTAACGTTCTTTACTATGGAACGTCTGGTGGAAAGATGTTTAGAATTGATAACGCAAATACTGCTGCGGTTGATGTTGCCCCAACGAATATTTCAACTGGACTGCCTGCTGGCTATGTTAGTTCCATCAGTGTTGATCCTGACAACTCAGCCAATGTGTTGATTTCATACAGTAATTATAATATTAATCGGTTATGGTATACAACCAATTCTGGTACAAGCTGGACAAATGTTGAGGGAAATATGGCGGGTGCCAATGCTCCTTCAGTCCGTGCCGTAAAAATGTTTACGATTTCCAGCGTGCCACACTACTTTATTGGAACATCAACCGGAGTTTACTTTACAATCGCATTGAACGGAGCATCCACAACATGGACGCAGGAAGCTGTCAGTTCAATTGGTAATGTTGTTGTTACTGGTCTTGATTATAGAGCATCTGATAAAATGCTTGTTGTAGCAACGCATGGGAGAGGAGTATTTCAGACTGCAATTGATGCGCCTCTGCCTGTTGAGCTCACTGCATTTGGAGGAATGTATATTAACGGTAAAGTTGACCTTTACTGGAAGACCGCTACAGAAAAGAACAACTATGGATTTGAAATTCAGCGTGCCGACGGCTCAAAAAACTGGAAGAAGATTGCTTTCGTAGCAGGAGCTGGAAACAGTAATGCTCCGAAAGATTACAATTATTCAGACTTTAATCCAAGCACTTCGGAGGTATTCTACAGGTTAAAACAGATTGATAATGATGGCACATTTGAGTACTCAAGTGAAATCAAAGTAAATCTTGAAATTCCTACGGAATATGCACTTGAACAGAATTATCCTAACCCATTCAATCCATCTACAAAAATCAGTTTCTCAGTACCTACTGCAGGAAATGTCACCATAACTCTGTATGATATCAATGGTCAGGTCGTGGGTGAAATTGTAAATGGACTTTACGCAGCTGGAAAGCATACCGTTAACTTTTTCGGTACTGGGTTATCAAGTGGCGTGTACTTCTACCGGATCACTGCGGGTAAATTTGTTCAGACCCGAAATCTTGTACTCATGAAATAAGCAACGTAAGCACACTTTTTCATTAACAACAATTCTTCAAGGGCGTTGCATGATGGGATATTCATGCTGCGCCCTCTTCCAATAAATCTCTTCTCTTCCCTTCTTGCAGGGTAACATTCCCTGATGTACCTTTACGGCGTGTGTGTGCCACTTTTGGCAATCCCCCCCAACTGTGTAATTATATCATAGGAGCATCTATATGCGATACAGGCAAACTGTATTTGCGCTGCTGAGTGCAGTGCTGATTCTTATGCTTTTGTCTTCAGCTCTGGAGAACCCAACGCAGGTAAGCCCAGTGAAGAAGAATAAAAAGAAGGAGAAATCCTATAATCATGCGGCAAGGCTTCATCAGGAGTTTCTGATGCTGCGTGACCCGGCAATCAATAGGATCCCGGAAAACATGAGGGTAAGAGAGCTTGAGTATGCAAAGACTCTTCCCAAATCAACAGCGATTAGCTTTTATCATGGGAAACCTGAATTCAATGGGCAGGCGCTGCAGTGGATTGAGCGGGGTCCCAATAATACAGCAGGCAGAATCAGAGCCCTCGGGATTGATATCCGAACTACTGGAACCCCTACTCTGATTGCAGGTGCAGTATCTGGCGGTATCTGGAAATCTATCGATGGCGGTACGACGTGGATTAAGAAGACAGTTTTGAGTGAACTGCACAGCGTAACCTGTATAGCACAGGATACTCGTCCGGGACATCAGGATACCTGGTATTATGGAACCGGTGAATTTATTGGAAACAGCGCAGCAACAACAGGCGCACCCTACCTGGGTGACGGAATGTATAAGTCAACCGACAATGGTGAAACATGGTCGCCATTGCCTGCAACTCAGGTAGGTGGCAGTACTCAATTTACCAGTGACTGGCAATATGTATATTCAGTTGCAGTTCACCCTCAGACGGGAACCGTTTATGCTGCCACAACAGGCGGGATATACCGCTCAGACAATGGGGGTACAAGCTGGACAAATGTACTTGATGCTGCGACCCAAAATCCTATAAAAACTGATGTTACTATCGCAGCTGATGGAACAGTCTATACTGCGGCAAGTTCAGATGCAGGTTCAATCAAAGGTATCAGAAAATCTGTGAACGATGGTGGGAGTTTCTCTGATGTAACCCCAGGGTTACCTGATAACTATGGCAGAACGGTGATCACAACGGCACCATCAAATTCAGGAGTGGTTTACTTCCTTACTGAAGGTATCAGTGGTGGAACAATAGAACCCGATGTGCACGGACATCAGTTGTGGCGCACTGCGAATGCAGGTACAGGCTGGCAGAACATCAGTTTTGTGGTTCCTGAAAACACTGCGCCAGCCCTTGATAATTTCAGCACCCAGAGCGGATATGATATGATGCTGGCAGTAAAGCCAGACAATCCGAACTTCCTCATTGTAGGTGGAGTGAGCTTGTTTAAGATTCACGATGTTACCAATGATGTGCAGTCGCTGGCAGAGAAGCACATCGGTGGATACGGCATAGCTGCCAATGGCACCATCAATGCTGTTGGTGACTTTATGAATCATCATCCCGACCAGCACACAGGGGTATTCAAACCGGGTAATCCTAATGAATTCTATTGTGGCAATGATGGCGGCGTGCATCATACGCTGAATATCACTGCAACACCCGGCGCTGCATTCTGGCAGACTCCCATGCGGTCAACTCTGAACATCACGCAATTGTATTCTGTGACTATTGATAAATCTGCTGCTGGCAGTCCATTTATTGCCGGTGGGTTCCAGGATCGCGGGAACTGGATGGCACGTACCGATGGAGCGCTCCAGAACTGGCAGGAGATCAGTGGTGGTGATGGTGCATACGCAGAAATTGATCCCACGGGAACGTATGTTTTCCAATCCGTCACAGAAGGAGAACTCTTCCGATACCTGAAGTCGAATACAACATCCCCGATTCCGGATAACCAGTTGAAGGGAATGAAACCCGCAAATCTGGCAAATCCCCTCTTCCTGACACCATTCGACGTTGATGATAATTCTGGTGATATTGTGTACCTCAGTGGCGGTAACAGTTCAGTTTCCACTACCTCTGGTGTTTGGAGAACCACAAATGGAACTTCAGAAACCCCGGCGTGGACATATTTCACCAACTCTGAGGTGACTGATGAGCAGGTGACCGCGATTCAGGCAAGTAAATCAAATGCAACAAATGTACTTTACTACGGTACCTCAGGTGGCAAGCTCTTCAAGATTGAGAATGCGAATACCGCAGATGCCGGGACTGTTCAGCCTACTGACATCACAGGTACTGGCTTCCCACAAGGTTATATAAACAGTATAGCGATCCATCCGGATAATGCGTCGATTGTAACTGTGGCATTCACAAATTATAATGTGAACAGAATCTGGCACTCTACAGACGGTGGATCATCCTGGACGTCTGTTTCTGGCAATCTGAACAATCAGAATGCACCATCTGTGCGTTGGGTAGAAACTTTCATTGTCAACTCCATTGTCCATTATGTATTGGCTACCAGTACTGGTGTATACTTTACCACTGAACTGAATGGTACTAATACCGTCTGGACACAGGAGGCGGTACACAGCATAGGGAACGTAGTGGTGATGATGCTTGATTTCCGTCCATCAGATAACACCCTGGTTGCAGCAACTCACGGAAGAGGTGTCTGGCAGGCATCAGTTCCGGAGCCTATGACCGTGAAGGGAGATATCCCGAATGATTACACCCTTGAGCAAAATTATCCTAACCCGTTCAACCCATCCACCAGTATTCCTTTTGCGGTTGCGAATGAAACTGACGTAACCATCACTGCCTATGACGTAACCGGCAAACTGATACGTACCATTGCTTCGGGAAGGTTCGCCCCCGGAAAGCATCAGGTACTCTTTTCAGCGGATGGATTGCCGAGCGGCGTTTATCTTTATCGGATCAGGGCAGGCGCTTTTACACAAACAAGAAAGATGGTTCTGCTAAGGTAGCAACGTAACATACTCTTTAATAAAACGGCAGTTATCACACAGGATGGCTGCCGTTTTTTCTTTATTTTTCATGCAGTGATTTAAATCCATCAAGTAATCAGACAGAAAGGTTTTTAAACCCTATGAGAAGAGAAGACAAAATGATCAGTGATCCTGAAGTTGTAGAAAGTATCCTGCTGAAAGCTGATATTTGCCATGTAGCTATGATAGATGATGGTGAACCGTACCTTGTTCCCCTTAATTTCGGTTACAAAGACCGTACACTTTATTTTCACTCGGCTGCCACTGGTCGCAAAATAGAAGTCATGAAAAAGAATCCAAGGGTCTGTTTTGAAGTTGCACTTCCGCATATCATTATTACTGGCGAAGTTGCGTGTGATTGGACGACGAAGTACCGGTCTGTGATAGGGTACGGCACGGTTAGTTTCTCTGATGATCCTGAAGAGAAGAAAGCCGGGCTTGACACCATCATGGCAAAATATGGTCAGATGGAGAACACCTATAGAAGCGGATCACTGAGAAATATGGTCATAGGAATGATTGTGGTTGAGGAGATGACTGGCAAACAGTCACACGACTGGGAGGAATAAAAAAATGCTGCCGGTGTATTCACAGGCAGCATCAAGTTTTCAAGGGGTATATGTCCTATTGCATATTGTGGTACACGGACTGTACATCATCATCTTCTTCGAGGACGTCAATCAGTGCGTTCACTTCTGTCTGCTGCTCTTCTGTCAGTTCTTTATAGTTGTTTGGGATATACTGCAACTCTGTTCCCTTGATTTCGATGTTCTTATCTTCAAGGGCTTTCTGCATAGAGCCATATTCCTGGAATGAAGTGTAGATATACACAAATTCGTCATCGTAGGAAAGTTCATCCAGACCGAAGTCGATCAGCTCAAGTTCCATTTCCTCAACATCGGGAACGGCTGATTTATCGATCTTAAACAGAGCTTTGTGATCAAACATAAAAGCAATGGAACCTGCATTTCCCAGGCTGCCTTCGTGCTTCCTGAAGTGATGACGGATGTTAGCTACAGTACGTGTAGGATTATCAGTGGCGCATTCGATGATCACACCAACACCGTGGGGTCCGTACCCTTCATAGATAATTTCCTGAAATCCAGCGGTATCTTTTGAAGATGCGCGCTTAATCGCCGCTTCAATTCTGTCTTTCGGCATATTGACTGACTTAGCGTTTTGCAGGGCAATACGGAGCTTCGAATTTGACTTAGCATCAGGACCGCCTGCTTTTACGGCGATTTCTATATCTTTTCTTACACGGTTAAAGGCTTTTGACATCCGCGCAAAACGGGCGAACATCTTATGTTTACGGGTTTCAAATATGCGTCCCATCAACTCTCTCTGATTTGGTAAACGATAGCAGTTTTCATAAAAAGTAGCATTGCAATGTACGTATTGTTTGGGAAAAATGCAGACAGAAAGTTGATGAGCGCCTAAAAACCAGGTAGACGATCCTGTGAAATGTTATGAGAAAACACAGAGATTCAGTCTGAGGAAGATGAAAAGAAAGAAATACTTCGTAGCCAATCCCATTTAAAATTTTTTTTGGAATCTTGTTCATTTTTGTACTCAGGAATGGGGGAAATATGCAGTTTTTTTCTTATTTTGCAAGGAAAGTTCTTTAAACAAAGCTCACATTTGACTTGATTACTTCTCAC
>JAEXTR010000198.1 GCA_023406915.1 Bacteroidota bacterium | reverse complement strand
GGTTTCCACCGGACAAAGATTATTTACGATCAACAATCCTCAACGGATCATCTTAAAACTTCAGGTTTCGCTTTCAAATCTTGAGCTGGTACGCAATTCAAGAGATGCTTCCTTTAAGGCTGAAGGTTTGGCTGAAGAATTCAGCGTAAGCAAGCTGAAGGGAAAACTGATCTCAACAGGCAGTATCGTGAATAGCGAAAGCAGAACTGTTCC
This sequence comes from Bacteroidota bacterium, assembly GCA_023406915.1. Lineage (GTDB taxonomy): Bacteria > Bacteroidota > Ignavibacteria > Ignavibacteriales > Ignavibacteriaceae > JAEXTR01. The sequence goes on along the minus strand of JAEXTR010000198.1, from coordinate 7,158 downwards.
GGTTTACTTTGAGATCAGTAATCCCACAAACAAATTAAAGGCGGGGATGTTTATACAGGCAGAAATCAAGACAGGAACGCTAACTGAAGTGCTGGCAGTCCCCAGTTTTGCAATTTTTGAAGAGCAGGGGGAATATATTGCGTATGTTCACACAGAAGGAGAATCATTTTCGAAGCGAATTCTCAAGACAGGAATTACTGATAATGGGTATGTAGAGATACTGGAGGGGCTGAAGCCGGGAGAAAGAGTTGTAACAGCCGGAGGTTATCAGCTTAAACTGGCATCCATGTCCACCTCGGTTCCTTCCGGTCACGGGCACGAACATTAATGTGCGAGGTAGAGAGAAATAACAGATTATGCCGGGTTCAAGAAAGGATTATCCACTGGCACAGCTGCATAACAACGCAAATGTCACGAAAGAGTTTGGAGCATCAATGTTTGATAAAATAATTCAACTGTCGTTACAAAACAGATTAATCGTACTCATCACATCACTCCTGCTGCTGATTGGCGGAACATATATCGCGCTGAATATGCCAATAGATGTGTTCCCTGACATCACAGCGCCCACAGTTACTATACTTACGGAGGCACACGGGATGGCAGCAGAGGAAGTAGAAACTCTGGTATCATTCCCTATTGAAACTGCCGTCAATGGTGCAACAGATGTCCGCAGGGTACGATCCTCCAGTTCTGCCGGAATTTCGATCGTGTGGGTTGAATTTGACTGGGGTACCGATATCTTTACTGCACGGCAGATAGTAAATGAGAAACTACAGATGCTTTCGGGTACACTTCCCACTGGTGTAGACCAACCATTGCTGGCACCTATTTCCTCAATCATGGGAGAGATTATGCTACTCAGCGTGACGCGAGAAAGCGGAGGAGCCGGAGATGCTGAAACAATCAGTACGATGGAATTGAGGGACATTACAGACTTCACGATAAGACGCAGACTGTTATCAATACCTGGTGTATCCCAGGTCGTAACTATTGGGGGTGAGGTAAAGCAATACCAGATACTGATATCGCCTGAACGGCTTGCAGCTTATAATATGACGCTTCATGAAGTCATGAGAGCTGCAAGTGAAAGCAATAAGAACTCATCGGGCGGGTTTTATATGGATTCAGGTCAGGAGTATCTGATCCGCGGGATCGGACGGGTTAGCAGCATTGAGGACATAGCGAACACCGTCGTGGATCTCAGGAATAACACACCCATTACGATTAAAGATGTTGCGGAGATAAAGATAGGCGCAGCAACAAAGATAGGTGACGGCTCAAGTAACGGATCACCGGCTGTTATCCTGACAATTCAGAAGCAGCCACAGGTGAACACGCTTGAATTAACAAAAAAGATTGAGTCAACAATTGATGATATCCGCAAGACACTACCTGCAGGTGTGGAGATCAATACGAATGTTTTCAAACAATCAGATTTTATTGAGACAGCAGTAACCAATGTCATGGTAGCGCTCCGGGACGGAGCAATCCTTGTTATCATCATCATATTTTTCTTCCTTTGGAATATCCGGACTACTTTTATTTCAGTTCTCGCTATTCCAATCTCGCTTGTGATCACCATGTTCGTCTTTCGTTTATTTGACATCATGATCAACACGATGACACTTGGAGGTATGGCGATTGCGGTGGGGGCCCTGGTAGATGATGCAATCATTGATGTTGAGAATGTGTTCAGAAGGCTGAAAGAAAACCGACAGAGACCAGAAGGGGAGAGGAAACCATATCTGGAGGTAGTTTTCGAAGCTTCAAGGGAGATCCGGGCGCCCATGGTTAATGCAACACTCATTATCATCATCGTCTTCCTGCCTTTATTCTTTCTGAGTGGTGTTGAGGGAAGGTTACTGAAGCCCATGGGGTACGCCTATATCGTATCCATTTTTGCATCATTAATCGTTGCGCTGACGGTAACGCCTGTGCTGGCATCATACTTACTGCCGCATGCAGATTTCATGAAGGAAGACCGTGACAGCTGGCTGGTGACCAGACTAAAGCGTATGTACAAGCAGACCCTTGAAAAAACGCTGCAACACCCGGTTATGGTCCTTACCATTTCAGTAGTTCTCCTGGTTGGAACACTTGCAGTGATTCCTTTTCTGGGAAGAGCGTTTTTGCCCGAGTTTAATGAAGGATCAATGACTATCAGTGTGCTTACTGTACCTGGCACCTCACTGGATGAATCAAATACGATTGGTGTACTGGCTGAGAAGATATTGCTGGAACACCCGGAAGTAGTGTCAACTGTAAGAAGGACTGGGCGTGCGGAACTTGACGAACATGCCCAGGGAGTCAATGCAGCTGAACTGGATGTACGGTTTGCGTTAAACGGGAAAGGCAAGGAGGAATTCTTTGATGAATTACGCAACTCGCTGGCGATCATACCGGGAACGAACATTACGATAGGTCAACCGCTTGGTCACCGTATTGATCACATGCTTTCAGGAACCAGAGCAAACATAGCAGTGAAGATATTTGGTCCGGAGTTGGCAAAATTGCGTATTCTGGCGGAGCAGGTTAAAACGAGTATGGCGGGTGTCGATGGTGTGGTAGACCTTGCAGTTGAGCAACAGGCAGATGTACCTCAGATAAGAATTACCTTTGACAGACAGGCACTGGCAACCTACGGACTTACTGTAGGGGAACTAGCCGAGTTTATTGATGTTGCGTTCAACGGAGAGGCTGTTTCCCAGGTACTGGAAGGGCAGAACAACTATGATCTGATGGTGCGTTTCAACGATTCCAACCGAGGGAATATCACAAACATTCAGAATGCACTGTTTGACACACCAGTGGGGGCAAAAGTACCCCTGAAGCAACTGGCAGATGTGCGGTATGAACGGGGACCAAATACCATAAATCGTGAGAATGTACAAAGACGAATTGTGGTGCAGGCAAATGTTTCGGGGAGGGATATCAGGAGTGTAGTGAATGAAATCGACGAGAGAATCAATGCCTCAGTTGCATTTCCACCTTCATACTTTGTTGAGTTTGGGGGACAGTTCGAAAGCGAACAGGAAGCAGCACGGATAATTACTCTGCTGAGCATTGTATCAATCAGCCTGATTTTCCTTATTTTATATTTGCAGTTTGGAGCATTCAAACCAGCAATATTCATACTGGTCAATTTACCTCTTGCACTCATAGGTGGGGTATGGTCTGTGTACTTCACCACGGGGGTTGTCAGCATCGCATCGTTAGTGGGATTCATCACACTTTTTGGAATAGCAACCAGAAACGGAATATTAATCATATCTCACTATCAACATCTCATCAATGAAGGGATGGAGTTCAGACAAGCCATTATTCAGGGGTCACTGGAAAGACTGAATCCGATTCTGATGACGGCAGTAACCGCAGGGCTTGCGTTGCTCCCCTTAGCATTCGGGCTGGATGAACCCGGGAAAGAAATTGAAGCCCCGATGGCAATTGTGATACTGGGGGGGCTGATTACCTCAACAACGCTTAATATGATTGTAGTACCCGGACTGTTTCTCAAATTCGGCGAGAAGAAAGAGCCGCATTCTGAGGGATAGAAAAATATAAATTACATTAAAAAGAGTATTGGGGATTTCAGCTTCAGGCGTTTGACATCATAAAAACGGTAATCTAAATGCAGATTTGGTTACAGTTTTTTTGTGGAATGCGCTGCGTGATTTGCCGCTCATACGAATTACTTTATTGCATCCTCAATAATCTGAATTTCTTCCTCGGTCAGCCCGTAAAGCTGATAAACGAGTTGGTTGAGCTTTTCCTTTTGGTAATCTATGTGGACCCCTATTTGTTGAACATCTAATGGCAAGGATGAATAAGCTAACTTTGCACTGAAATTCAGTATTGATCCGACACAATTAATAATCTCACTTTTTAACGAGAGAGAAATATCTGATTCATTCTGGAATACCGGCAGCGTAACTAAATACTGACGGATATATCTTAGGTATCCACCCCGAATTGTTGAACTGATCCTAGAGTAGTAAAATAAAAACAGGTTTGAGTTCAAGAGACCAAGCAGATAATAATCGGCTATCGGCAGAATGTATGCCGTATTAACAACAAAACAGGATTGTGTATCAATTGTGGCTTGCATACGAAGAGCAATATCGGGGAAAATGATTTTCGGCTTCTCGAAAGCATCATAGTAATCACATGCTCTGAGTTCCCACCAGTATTCACCTTTATCATATCGTGCTTTTGCTTTGGCTTCATATCTGAACAGATGCTCAAAAACAGCGGGATAGGTTTCGCTCATCCACTTTGATGGATTACGGGGGTTATTGCCTTCCCTTGCAGTGAATCCTTTTGGTAAGAAAATCAGGTATGATGTGGGTGCAGGAGTCTGATACTGTTTTATTTCCTTGCCTTGCAGAAACGGTTTAATGATCTCAGCACTTTTTGGGTCCTGCCGTATCAGTTCATCACGCTGTTCTTTGGTGATGATGAAGGCTTCATTCAATCCGGTCAGGATTCCTCTGAATATCTTTCCATCCACATACTCACCGAGGGGGATGCCGGTGGATCTCAGTTTCTGCATCAGTCTTGCTTCTGTTTGTGAAGTCAGATTCCAGGCTTCAGTGGTGAGGGATGATTTTTCAACTATCATGCTGTTTTCTGTTACATACTTTTCGAGCGATGAAAAGCTGAGGGTATCCACATTCACTCCCGTAAAGCTATCAGCCGGTTCATCATTCCTGATCAGGAGGATGCATGGATAGGTGGTGGCTGAAGCAAAAACAGGCAGGTCGCCAAAATCAATGATTGACTCAATATCCTGCTTCATCAGGAATGCACGGAGCGCACCACCATAATTAGCACGCATCCATTTATTTGCAACAATAATTCCAAATCTGCCATCCGGTTTCAGGAGCTGGACACCCTTCTCAATAAAATAGCTGTATAAGTCTGCCATTCCGTGATATACCCTGTACTTTGCTGAAAAGTACTCCTTCAGAGTACCGAGGGTTTCCTGGCGTACATACGGGGGATTCCCGATAACGGCATCAAATCCACCTCTGGAAAACACCGAAGGAAAGTTTTGCTTCCAGCTGAAGGGTTTGATTGATTTCAGCAGATCGAGGGTCGGTTCAAGATCAAGTTTGAAATCGAAATAATCCAGATCAATCAGGGAGTTACCACACTTGATATTATGATCGAGTGTGGGAAGGAGACGCTCCTTAAAGAATGATAGCTGGTGGTTTATGGTTGCTGAGGTTTCACCCTCCATACATTTAAGGAGGAGGGAGAGTTTTGTCACCTCCACAGCGTTTGCATCAATATCAACGCCGTAGATATTGTTCAGGAGTATCTGTTTCTTGATGGTGGTTGAGAGTCCGCCCACAGGGTTGAAGATTGCTTCGTATTCCTTTTTTGAGGGTTTGTGTGTGGTGTAGTATTCCTTATGCCAGTCGAGCAGAAACTGGTATGCGCCCAAAAGGAAGCTGCCGCTGCCGCAGGCGGGATCAACGATGGTGAGTTGTGCTACTTCTTCAGGGGTTTTGTTTTCGACTAGTTTGCCGACTGTGTTCTGAACGATGTAATCAACGATGTACTGAGGAGTGTAATAGACACCACCCGCTTTGCGGACTTCGGGTTTCTCCTCGACCTTTGCACGGTGGTTCTTTTCGAGCCGGATGGTTTTACCAAGGAACTGTTCATAGGCACTGCCAAGGATATCGACTGAGAGGACAGAGAACTCATAAGGGGATTTCGGGTAGTAGAGATCGGTGATAATGTTTTTAATGGTCTTGTTGTCGAGGGAGATGGCTTCGGAAATGGTGTCTTTCCGGAAATCGAACAAGCCGGAGTTATAGCGTTTATCTGCCTCGTGGAAGGTATCCAGCAGGAGGCGATACGAATTTTCTGATCCGGAATCAGTGATCTCTTTCAGGGCTCCATAGGGTTCAATGGAACGGTCTTCTGCAATGCGGAGGAAGATGATGCGGTCAATGATCAGCTGCACGATAAAGTTGAGTTCATCCTCAGTGATAATGGGGTTCTGTTTTGAAACGGCAACGGCGAGGGTGGTGCGCCAGGTATCGAGGGATGAGAGGAATTCCTTGTCGACGGTGGCAGTGCCTTTTTTATTCCGGTCGCTTTTGATGAAGCGGTCGAACGAACCCTGGAGGACGCGTTCCTTACTGAAGGTATCCCAAAGCAGGTCAAAGTTGGAAAGATAGTCTTTGTAATTCAGGTAGGTTATTCTGCCAGTTGAGGGTTTATCGTTTTCAGATGGTTTGATGGTACAGTCATAGATAGCGAACTCCTCGAAATCAGTAAGGATTGAGATGGGGAGTTTTGCGCTCCATCCGTAACGGCGGAGCTGGTAAGCAGGCTGAATCTGATCCCTGATCAGGACGGATGGTTTCTTTGCCTCGACATAGAAAAGCTGTTTACCACCCGGAAGGCGGAAGGAGTAATCGGGAGCCTTCACGGCGCCGCTGATTCTGATTTAATCCTCATGGATCACTTCACGGTAGGCTTCGGCGGACCCTTTTTCATTATCCACATCCCATCCCAGAGCCTTGAAAAAAGGATTGATGAAGTCGAGACGGGTCTGGGTTTCATTATAGGTGGATTGTTTATAGTCGCCCATACCTTCTTCAAAACGGGTGACTAAACGGGTGATGGTTTCCTGAGCCTGGGATTTGGACATATCGATTCCTGCCAATCTGAAAATGAAGTAATCCGCCATGACGGACGGCACAAATATACGGTTATATGGGGAATCAACAATAAAAAGAGGGTAATTTGGAGACAGGCGGGTTTGCTTCAGGAGACACTGAGTTTGCCAACCATGCAATTTCGATCTGACTTTGATTCATTTTTCAGAAAGTTGGTTGTTTTTGGTGGTACACATCATAAATTCTTCGTTTTTGGCTCATATACAGCTATTGACTTATTTATTTAGGATTTGTACATTGATTTCAAATAGTTCTGCCTTTTGGCAGAATTTCCCCCTGAAACCAAAACAGGAGTATCATTCATACATATCTTCTGACCTCACACAGTAGTCGTCCACACAGAACAAGGAAGTATAGTACACGCAAGGAAATCCAGGTATGCACGATTATTGGGGTTATACAATGAAAATAGCTTTTGATTACTCTTAATTCTAAAGTAAATCATAATTCATTAACTCAA
>JAEXTR010000175.1 GCA_023406915.1 Bacteroidota bacterium | reverse complement strand
GTATGAACCACACATTGCCTCTGGTGGTGTGATTTATGCTGGCGTAGATTACGAAGCCATTTTAAGAGAAGCTGAAAAAGAAGCTGACATCATCATTTGGGATGGTGGAAATAATGATTTCCCATTCTACAAATCAGACCTTACATTTACCGTTGTTGACCCACACCGTCCGGGCAACGAACTGACTTATTACCCTGGCACCACTTCCGTGCGTTTAGCCGATGTAGTCATCATCAACAAGATTGACTCAGCTGAGCCAAAGAATATCAGAACCGTTCGTGATAATGTACGCAGCGTGAATCCGAAGGCTGTTATCATTGAAGGTGCATCACCTATTAAGGTTGAAAATCCTGAAGTTATCACAGGCAAGCGTGTATTGGTTGTTGAAGATGGTCCGACTCTTACCCACGGTGAGATGGAATTCGGAGCCGGTATGATTGCTGCCTGGAATTATGGCGCAGCCGAGATCGTTGACCCACGTCCGTTTACCGTGAAGTCAATCACAGCTACATATCAGAAATATCCTAAGATCGGCGTACTGCTTCCAGCCATGGGATATGGTGATGATCAGATGAATGATCTGGAAGTTACGATCAACAATACCGATTGCGATTCAGTTATCATTGGCACCCCGATTGACCTCGGAAGACTGCTGAAGATCAACAAGCCATCTACCCGTGTTGGATATGACCTGCAGGAAATTGGTGGTATCACCGTTGAAAAGATTCTCCGTGAGAAGGGTCTTTTATGAGGAAACTGGCGGTAACTGCCCTCGGGGGCAATGCACTGCTTTTACATAATCAGGTAGGAACTATTTCGGAGCAGGAGGATAATGTACGCAGGAGTTGTGAACACCTGCTCCGGCTTATCAAGGAAGATTACAGTCTGGTTATCACACACGGTAATGGTCCTCAGGTAGGTAATATCCTTCTGAAGAACGAAGCGGGGAATGAAATCTACAAGCTGCCAAAGATGCCTCTGGATGTTTGCGTTGCAGAAACGCAGGGATCGATCGGATACATGATTGAGCAGCAACTCTCGAATGTGTTAAGGGAACATGGTATCGAAAGAAAAGTGATCACCCTTATCACACAGGTAGTAGTGGATAAATCTGATCCGGCATTCCAGGACCCCACAAAACCGGTTGGCAGATACTTTATGAAAGAAGAAGCTGACCTGCTTGCAAAGGCGAACAAATGGGTGTTCCGTGAGGATGCAAAGAAAAAAGCCTGGAGAAGGGTTGTCCCCTCACCCCAGCCCCAGGAAGTGCTGAATACAGAAATGATACGGTTCCTGCTGGAACATGATTATATCGTTGTTGCAGTTGGAGGAGGCGGAATTCCTGCTTTCAGAAAAGATACTGGTGAGCTTGAAGGCATTGACGCTGTTATTGATAAAGATCTGGCATCATCAGTACTTGCTTCGAATATCAATGCGGATGAACTTTACATCCTGACAGATATTCCAAAAGTGATGGTCAACTTCCGGAAGCCCGGTGAAAAGGCTCTGGATAGTATGACCGTTGCCGAAGCAGAAGAACTGATTGCGAACGGCGAATTTGGTGCAGGCAGTATGCTGCCAAAGGTACAGGCAAGCCTCAAGTTCGTTCAGGCAACCGGAAATAAAGCAGTTATTACTGAAGCTGCCGCACTCGGGGTTCCGAATGGCGGTACAATCATAACATTATAATCGGAGATTACAACAATGGCTGTTTCAATGAAAGGCAAGAGCCTTGTATCAATCAACGACCTCAGTGTTGAGGAAGTGTACCAGATACTTGAGCTTGCTAAATTACTGAAATATAAAGTTCTCACCGGTGAGCCTCACCGTGTTCTGGAAGGCAAAACACTCGGTATGATCTTCTCAAAACCTTCCACCCGTACCAGAATCTCATTTGAGGTCGGTATTTATCAGCTTGGCGGTATCGGAATGTATTTCGGACCGAATGACCTTCAGCTGAACCGTGGTGAAACCATTGAAGATACTGCAAAGGTGCTTTCACGCTACCTGAGCGGAATTATGATCAGAACCTTCAAGCATCAGGATGTTGTTGACCTGGCACGGTTTGGTTCAATACCTGTTATCAATGGTCTTACTGATTTGCTGCATCCTTGTCAGGTTCTTACAGACCTGTTCAGCATTTACGAAAAGAAGCGTACTTTGCAGGGACTGAAACTTGCATATATCGGTGACGGCAATAATATGGCACACAGTCTTCTGAACGGTTGTTCAAAGGTCGGTATGGATGTTGCGATCGCAGCGCCAGAGGGTTATGAACCACTGGATGAAATCGTTGCCGGTGCAAAGGAAAATGCAAAGGTATTCAATTCAGAAGTGCTGATCACCAATGATCCTGTTGAAGCTGTAAAGAATGCTGATATTGTTTATACAGATGTATGGGCAAGCATGGGTCAGGAGAAGGAAGCTGAAGAGCGGAAGAAGAAATTCATGCCGTATCAGGTTACCTCTTCACTGGTAAAGAATGCAAAAGAGGATTACCTCTTTATGCACTGTCTGCCAGCCCACCGTGGCGAAGAAGTAACTGCTGATGTAATCGATTCAAAGCACTCCATCGTATTTGATGAGGCAGAGAACCGTTTACATACACAAAAAGCAGTGATGGCACTGGTGATGTAATCAGCTTATTAAGCAATCAAGAGGCTTTACCAACATCCGATGGTAGAGCCTCTTTTTTATGTGGGGGATTTCTATCATAGTACGAAAAGCAAGTTTCACCCTTCCGCCAACAATGGCAATTTCCTTTCGTGATCAGATCATTAGCTCCTTACAATTCTACAGCTCCCTGATTTTCCACCCCTCAAAAATATTTTCTGCGGTTTTCCGCCAAAATCTAAACCTAAAAAAATAATACTTGACTTTGAATAATATTCACTCTAAGTTCATATCAATAAATATTTATGGTATTTCTGGGCTCTTCATTTTCCAATTAATTATTGAATATCATAATGTACATCTCACACATAAAACGGTTCCGTTTCTTTCCTAAGTCTCTTCTAAGAGACGCTTTTGTCTTGTGCCTGAACTTATGTTCTGATACCAATTCCATACTCATTGCCCTAAACCTTATGTTTAATGGATTACTTTCAACTTATCGTTGTAGTCATTCAATCACTCGATTAAGATACGGGATAGGATCAGAATGATATAGGTTCATGACAGAACCGGATATAAAAATATTTATAGATTGGCAGTATTCTCATAGTTTAAGCCATAAACGAAGTATTATCAAAGGAATTTTTATGGAATCTATTAAGTATAAAGACAGTTCATCAGTCTCAGTTCCAGGATTCTTACCTGCACTTAATATCCAGCTCCTATCCACCCTTCTCATTATTTTTTTCATTCAATCAGCACCTCTTTTCTCACAGTCGGAAGGATTTGTACTGTACTGGAAGAAGCAGATTACGCCGGGACCAGGCTACGGAGTACATGAATACATTGAAGATCTTGTTCGCAGTGTCGGTGATCAAAATGGGGATGGATATTGTGACTTTGTAGTCTCAACAGCTGATTCAATGGTGCAATTCTATGCAGGGGGAAATCCCATGGATACTATCCCATTCTTTCAATGGAAAATGTCTTCGCAACTTTATTACTTCAGAACATTTGATGTAAATGAAGACGGTAATCTGGATATGCTTATCTCTTATAACAAACGAAATTCACGAGAAAGGTTGGCAATTTATCTGGGTGGTCCAGGTATCCTCGATTCAATTCCTGATGCAATACTATTCGCGCCATTGGGTGCAAGAATAGAGAGTTTTGGTGCCTATCCGTTTTTTGCAGACTTTAATGGAGATGGGAATCATGAATTGTTTTCGTGGTGTCAGAATGTGTACAACACAACGAATCTAAACGGAACAATCATGATGCACAATATTTACCAACATCCACCTTACATCGATTCTTTACCAACAATCCTGTTCACCGGAGATACCACATATATCAGATACTATTTTGAGCCAAAATATGGTGACTTCAATGGAGATGGAATGACAGACATAGCAGTTACTTCTACAGTATCAGGACTAGCAGACTCCTTAAATCATCATATTTTTCTGGGTAATCCTGAATTTGACTTCACAGTTGACCAGGTGATCAAGGTATCGGACTATGGAACCTACGGCAGCTGGATCGATTTCAATGTTTTGGGTGATGTCAATAGAGATGGAAGAACGGATGTTATTCATCCAAGTTTTGATAATCAGTTCCCATATTGGTACACTGATCGTGTGTCGTATGGAGATTTCCCGCTTATTCTCTCCGGTACTGTCGGACTTAACACAGCAAACACAGACGCAACCTATGCCTATATGTGCGGTGATATAAATAAGGACGGGTACGAAGACTTCATTATTCGATCAGTGACCAACGACTACAGTCAACTTTATCTAGGCGGTCACATGAATAAACTCCTTCCAGTTATGCACTTTTGGGGAGGAGACAGGAGTTCACTAGTACCAGTGGGTGATGTGAATGGTGATGGAGCTTCTGATATCGGAGCATTCAGGCTTTATACCCTGATGGGGGTTGTAGTAAGGGGGGATATGGAGATATACTTGGGTGATACTACACTTGTTAGTGTAAAGGATGAGCCTAACCAAGAGATTGACACTTCCAGTTTGGAATTAAAAGCTCACCCTAATCCATTTAATGGACAGACTACCATACGATTTAAGGTCATCCAGGATTGTCAGGTAACTATTACCGTCCACAATATTCTGGGGGAAATGATAACCAAAGAGGTATTGAGTGCAACGCAGAATACCGATTTTAACTATCAACTGGATGCAGCCAGACTGCAACTTACCAGTGGGATGTATGTAGTTTCAGTAGAACTTAAAGATCAATCAAACGGGAGAAAATCCAGGAATTCAATAAAGGTTCAGTTAGTTAAGTAGAATAGATCATATTTGAGGAGGTTGATATGCTTTAAGTAAACCATTATCTTGCAGTGATTTCATCAACGGATGTCAAGCATCCTGTACCAATCCTATCCGGGTTTCAGACACGAATAATAGGGTGTCGTCAAAAATATAAATTCATTTATCCGGAGTTAATATGAAATACACTTCAAAACTACTTTTGATCCTTTTTTGTCTTTCAATTGTAATAAGGGCACAGGATCAATTCATTAAATTACTTTGCCCCGATATGTACTTAATTCACAAGCATACATACGGTTTGGATACAACATACTATGCAAAGTATAGTTCAAACAATTATAGCTATCAATTCATTAAATCTGCCGGCATCAGCCACTTATTCTCAACCTCAGATCCAACTCCACTATCACAAACCTCGGTCAATGGTCAGAAGATGAAAATCTATGATCGAAAAATCTCCGAGTACCGATATGATACTATACCATATCTGGCAGGTCTTTATGGGTTCGGTATCGGCGTAAGTCCTGAAGACCATCCCTTTAAGGCTGCAGGGCAATATGGTTCACAACTAACTAGCCGTGACGATTACTGGGGTTTTGGCAATTCTAGTAAAAGGTCCCGATGGCAAATTGATACAGGTAATGTTGGGAATGATATTAATGTTCAGGGTCTGGGGTACTTTAGAGAATCAGACACTCTTGGATTCATGTGCGGCATCAGAACAGATCCAGAGCATTTTTATCTTCATACCACAGGTGGTCCCCAAACAGCAGCAAATCTTCCAATTCGTTATTATGCGGGCATTACCGCCTGGATTGATGAAGTTGATACACTTGTTGGCATGGATTCCGTTGTTCTTGAACTCCATCTCAAATCTGAATGGTACAATCCAAAACAGACTGAAGTTATCCCCCGTAATTTTGAGTATGAATCTGTTGAGAGCACTGATACATGTACTTATGCAGTTATCTACCTGAGAAGAAAGGATATATCGGAAAGCGGATTTGTGAGTATTGTACCAACCAGTGCGTTTTTACGGCACCCAGCATCACGAGAAAGGGATTCCCTATTCTGGCATGTTGTGGTCAGGGCAAAGTCTCTCGGGAATTGCAGGGTTAAAATAAAAGATATGTTTGTTGTTGACCAGTTTTACAAAGAATTTACATTCTTAAAGAATTCTACTATCTACAGTCAGGTTGCAGCAAGTCTGAATATGATTGTTCCCCCTGACCAAACCAATTATGCAGGTATATATCTTGAAGAACCAACCTCACTAATGAACAGGTCAATCAGTAAACTCGATTCCCTTGCCAATGATTCAATGGGTGTAAGAGTACATGCAATGGATTGGTTCAGATACCGGTATGATTGGGAACTCATGAGGTACAACTGGTCAAGAAGTACTCTACAGGCTGATGGATACTTTTTAAATGATAAAGTCAGTTCGGCATCTGAGAATGTTCCTGATGAGTATATCTCTATACAGGAAGCAATAGACCTGCGGATAAAAACACCAGTACCTGACAGAAATACCTATTATGGACTAAGAGCCAATATCGAAGCAGCCAATGGCTTTGAAAGACCGGAAATCCCTCGAATACCCTATATTAACTATATTCAGATCGGTGAAGAGCGAAGGATAGATTTGGAAAACAACGAAGTAGTTTTTGATAACCGGGAAGTATCACCAGCCGAAATCCAAATGCAAGGATGGCTTTCACTCTGTTTTGGAGCAAAGGGCTTGGCTTACTACCCTTCAGCACACAGGGATGACACAATTAGCAACTACAGGAACACATGGAGCGGCATGTTTAAGCCGAATGCATCTAATACACAAATGGTGATTGATTCCATACGGTACAACGCTGTTCAGAAACTGAATGCTGAGATCGACTCAATTTCATCAGTAATTTTGCGACTGAAATGGATCAATTCATACAGCACTGCCTCTCAGAATGAATATAATGCCCTGATTACTCAGACTCCAATTCAGTCAATTCAAACTAAGAATCTGAATAATACAGCAGATGCTGATGTACTCAGGTTCGCACAGGTATCGTATTTCAAGCATGATGAAGAAACTGATTCAACCCGGTATTTCATTGTGATGAACAGAAGAGTGATGAGTAATGAGTCCAGATATATCAGAATTGTTTTTGATAATCTGAACACCTATTATAATACGAATTATGCGAACTGGAAAGTCACCGATGTCAAAAAGGACACGAGCTATACTATTCCTGCAAACGGTGGTGATTATACATTCTTGTGTCCACCCGGTGAAGGAAAGCTGTTTAAGCTAGAACCAGTTCTCAAAAGTGGTTATGGAAAGATACAGTATAATGAAACCATAAACGAAGTGGTTACGGTTCCTTCTGGTAAAACCCTGAATATTGAAAAGGGAGTTACTCTGAACTTCGGATATTCCGGGCGTTTCGTTAGCAATGGTACTCTCAATATAAATGGAACAGCAGATTCAATGGTGAATGTTGTTTTTGATTCGCTTGCATTCAACACATATCAAACCGGTATCACGATAAACTATGGTAATGCTTCAATCAGGCATGCAAATATAAGTAAAGCATACTATGGTGTCCGCGTACTTAATAATGCCTGGGTATCCATCTATGGAAGCAAGTTGTATGGCAATTATGCTGGGGTACTGCTTGAGGACAACCTTTATTCGGAGTCTGAATATTCTTCAACTATTGACTCATGCATTATTTATAGCAATACAGAGGGAATCTATTTCCACAATGGTATTGCTTATCTGATGAAGAATCGTATAAGGGATAATTATGCTAACGGCATTCTTCTCACAACGGGTGCATACGGCAATGTTATTGGTGTGGATGGTGTTGGGAAGAATAAAATACTGAACAATGCAAATGGTATTCATACAGAGGATTACAGTATAGTTATGGTTGGTCATGATTCGTATCAGGAAAACTACAATACCGTTGACTCGAATAATGTAGATTTATTGGCTCAGGGATATAGCACTATTGAGGCTGCCTATGTCTGGTGGGGTGACGATCGCCCGACAATTGAAATGGAACTGGAGCCTGGCGCCTATATTAACACAGAAAAACATCTATCCTCAGCACCTCCTGACGCAAGAAGCATTGACCCTATCGGTCATGATCATGGATATGCATCTGAAGGTACTGTTTCTCAGATGAGAGATCAACAGGCTACTGATGATATAAACACCAAGATGGGATTTGATCCGGCAGTGACCAGTACACCTGTTGAAGGTTCGAATCTGAACAAACTACTCAATGAAGCAAGGAAGTACTTCAGATCCGGGAACTATTATGCCGGTGCGGAAATATGTAAAGCCGTCATCGACAGTAACAAAAATGATAAAGTATCGGTTCGTGCACTGAATCTCCTGTCTGCTGAAAGTCAGATTCATCATAGAGCGGAGTTCAGGGCATATATTGAACAGTTAAACCGGGTACCCGGAATGACAAAGATTGACAGTTATGTTGGTCTGATTGATGCAAAACTGGATCCAAAGAAGTATGAAAGCAAAATAGATGCTCTTATCGCAAAGTATAACAAGAAGGATGAGCTCCTGATGTATCTGTACGATAAGTTTGTACACTGTTTGCTGAATAAGGAAAAACCGGATCAAGCTATTGCTGTGTATGGAGAGATGGTTCAGAGGTTCCCGGAAAGCAAGCTGACGCAGATTGCTTACAGAATGTTGAATCCGGTACAGTTCTCTGTTTCTCAGAATCTGATGTCTACTGAAAATGCTCAGGTACCGAAAGAGTATGGAATCTCAAACAACTATCCGAATCCGTTTAATCCGGAAACAAGCATAGATTATGCAATTCCATACCCATCGAATGTTGTGATTGAGCTATACGGAGTAACCGGCGAGAAAGTTAGGACTCTGGTTCAGAATGATCACACACCCGGATACTATACCTACCGTTTAACCAATACCTCAGGTATGGCATCGGGCATTTACTTTTACCGGATAGCAGCAACCAATCTGCAAACCGGAAAGGTCTATACTACGGTTCGCAAAATGACGCTGATGAAGTAAACAGTTAAGTAACCTTCACTTATGCCGCCTTCGGATTATTCTGGGGGCGGCATTTTTTTTCTCAGAAGCATCAAAGAATTGTTCCGGAAAGTTACATCCCACCCAATCGTTGTGTGACCTTCAAGGCAGTATATTATAAAAGCAGTCATGTGCGACAAGGATGACCACACAATAAAAAAGGCTGCTCTTTTGAGACAGCCTTATTGATAAAGAACAGGGGAAGTTGTTATCAGATTTTTCGGTGTGTTCCATCGCAGAATGGTTTGTTTTCTGAGTGTTTGCAACCACACCAATAATAGGTTTTCTTCTCAGTGATTTCCACTATTTCCGGTTCAAAGCCGGTGCCGTAATGGGAATCGTCACAAAATGGCTGGGTTTTTGCCATGCCACAAGTGCACCACCGGTAGGTTCCGGGATCACATTCAACTGCGTAAGGCGCTTTCTGCGGTATTTCGGGTTTTTTCATAGTTGCCTCGGATTATAGTTTAGCGTGAACCATTTCTTCTGGTTTTACAAATTGATCAAATTGTTCGGCAGTCAGTATCCCAAGTTCGACAGCTGCCTCTTTTAAGGTTTTATGCTCCTTGTGTGCCTTCTTTGCGATTTTGGCTGCATTGTCATAACCTATGTGCGGATTCAGTGCAGTCACCAGCATGAGGGAGTTGTCAAGATGTTTTTTGACATTGGGAATGTTGACTTCCAAGCCGTTTACACAATGGTCTGTGAAGCTATCACAGGCGTCAGCAATCAGCCTGATTGACTGAAGGACATTGAAGATAATGACAGGTTTGAACACATTCAGTTCAAAATTTCCGCTTGCACCGCCGATATTCACTGCAACATCATTACCCATAACCTGGGCACATACCATGGTCATAGCCTCGGACTGTGTGGGATTTACCTTACCTGGCATGATTGAACTGCCGGGTTCATTTTCCGGTAATAGCAGTTCACCGATACCGCTTCTGGGACCTGAGCCAAGCCATCTGATATCATTTGCGATTTTCATCAGGGATGCAGCGATCGTTTTCAGCACACCGTGAAATTCAACGAGGGCATCGTGTGTGGCAAGCGCTTCAAACTTATTCTTTGCAGAGACGAATGGTTTTCCTGTAATGGTTGCAATCATTGCGGCAGCCCTTACCGGGAAATCAGGATGGGTATTGAGACCAGTGCCAACGGCAGTGCCACCCAGAGCAAGTTCACAAATTCTTGGCAGGGCGCCATGGATTCTTTCAATCGCATAATCGAGCATCTGCACATAGCCAGAGAATTCCTGCCCGAATGTCAGCGGAACTGCATCCATCAGGTGAGTTCTGCCAATCTTGATAACATCCTGATATTTTTTCACTTTCAGCTGAAAAGCATCACGGAGCTTCTTGATATTCGGAAGGAGTACCTCATACACCTGTTCAACAGCAGCAATATGCATTGCAGTTGGGAAAGTATCATTTGAAGACTGAGCTTTATTGACATCGTCATTGGGGTGAACAGGCTTTTTAGAACCAATCACTCCGCCTGCAATTTCTATTGCACGGTTAGAAATGACCTCGTTCACATTCATATTGGTTTGCGTACCGCTGCCGGTTTGCCAAACAACGAGGGGGAAGTGGTCGGTCAGTTTTCCATCGATCACCTCATCAGCAGCCTGGCAGATCAAATCTGCTTTTTCTTTTGTAAGCAGACCAAGCTCCTGATTCGTGATCGCGGCAGCTTTTTTAAGAATACCGAATGCCCTGATTAATTCAGGGGGCATTTTTTCTGTGCCGATTTTGAAATTCATGAGCGACCTGCCGGTCTGAGCGCCATAATACCTGTCAGACGGAACCTGGACTTCGCCCATCGTATCTGTTTCAATTCTGAACTGCATAAGGATTGCCCTCCTTTTCGGAAAGAGAATGGATAAAACAGAACTGTCTCAGCCCATAAATACGTGCGATGCAAGTATTGCGGACTGAGACAGTAAATTCAAAGATAACTTATTTTAGTAACATTAATTTTTTCTGTGCCCTGAAATCACCTGCCTCTATTCTGTAGAGGTACATTCCACTTGCAAGTTTTTCAGCATTAAACTGAATGCTGTGTTTGCCTGCCAGGAAATCACGGTCAGCAAGAGTCGTAACCAGTGTTCCGGTAAGATCATAGACAGAAAGTTTTACTTTTCCTTCAACGGGGATTGCAAAATTAATCGTTGTGGATGGATTGAACGGATTAGGATAGTTCTGATCCAGTGCATAGTCAGTGATAACAGCAGTAGCAGCTTCAACAGGACCATAATATTGAATTGAACCATCGAGATCAATCTGCTTCAGGCGGTACCAGCATTTGCCGGAGATGCTTCTATCCGTGAAGGAGTAGGAAGATGTTGATGTGGTTGTGCCACTACCTTCAACAAAGCCAACAGGGATATACTGAACCTGGTCAAGTGAACGTTCAACAGAGAATCCCTGATTATTCGTTTCAGTTGCGGTTGACCATTTGAGCGTAACACCCTGTGCATCAGAAGATGCAGTGAAAGATGTCAGTTCAACAGGGATATTGCTATAGGAAACAATTTTGATATCGTCAAAGTAAATACCATCCCTGTTCTGAGACCCATCTGTTACCATCGTGAATTTCAGCATAATCGGCGATCCGCTGTAACTGGTCAGGTCAATACGCTCATTAACCCATGAACTCTGCACACCATCATATAACTGCTGTCCTGCGGGTTGGAATGATCCACTGGCAAGGTTAGTGTACTTTCCGGCAAGTGGTGTCCAATTTGTGCCATTGTTTGTGGAGATCAAAACCTGTGAGTAGTCCCAGTTATTCTCAATATCCCATTGGGCAGAGAAATTCAATTCCGCGCCAAGAGAGCCAGTTAATAGAATCGGCTGGGTGGTCGTCATGTAAGTATTGCTATTGGATACATAGAGTCCAGCTGGTGAATCATGGAATGCAGATGGTGAAGAAACATACTTATTCGTAACTGTACTCCATGTACCGCTTTTGGTCCAGCTATTCATTGTGTTTGCACTGTCATTCATCGCAAGCTGCATTTCGGCAACGAAGAACTGATAAAACTGAGAAGGTGGAGTAGAACCAGGAGGGTTAGCACCACTGCCGCCGCCAGGAAGCGTAACTATGACGGATCCGCTGCTATCCTGGGCTGCGATATAGTATTGTACAACAGTACCGAGGGGCAGTGCAGGAATCACGAAATTGTAGTTTCCGCTTTCAGCAGGTGTTCCGGTCACAGAAGTGAAGGAAGAGAAGCTGCCGCCGTAATTTTTAGTACGATAGTAAAGTCTTGGGGCTCCGGTACCTGTTCCGATCGAAAGACCAGTTGATACGAAAGAGCTGACCGTAAGAGGTTGAGAAGCTGAAACCGATACCTGAGGAGTATGGGCGAGCTCCATATTCATATTCAGTGCATAATAAGCGGTGCTGAGAAGAACCCATTTTGCGCATTTCAAAAAATAGGGTTGATTGAAATGAGTGATAAGGTCATTGACGGTGTGATAATAAGCGTTAAAATCACCATTGTACTGTTCGATGACCAGATTTGCACTGTAATTTTTACTCCAGAATGATGCGTGATCACTGGCACCTGAACCAGGGTTAATCACGTTTACTGCGAGCCCGATATTGTATTGCGTATTGAGCTCAACCATCTTCTGTGCCTGAGCGAGGGAATTTGCAACTGCCTTTGTGTTGAGTTCAACGATATTATCATTGTTGCTATCCCAGGCAATCATGTCCATATTAAATACGCCCAAAATGGAATCACCGGCTGCTGAAGCCTGATTAGCGTAGTAGGCACTGCCGACGAGTCCCTGTTCTTCCTCATCCCACAGAGCATACACAATGGTGTATGGGAATGAGTAGTTTTTGAAGAGGCGGGCAGCTTCGATAACGGCGGCAGTTCCGCTTGCATTATCATCAGCACCCGGGGCGAGTGAACCGCTGGGCATTGCATCAAAATGAGCGCAAACGATGAATTTCTTGTTAGGGAATTCAGTACCTGGCTGAACTGCAATTACGTTAGCGCCAGTTGAGGAGAAAGACTGATAGCTGGTAGTCAGACCATAGCTCTCAAGTTTTTCCTTAATCCACTGAGCAGATTTATCATTGCTCGCGTTGTTTTTATGTCTCGTGACGATAGTATAGGGCTGACCACCAATAACGGTAGGGACATTCCCGCTCAGCTCCCTGACATTTTTCATCAGGGTGTCAATACTTGTCTGTGTGAGGATGTTTTGAAGAATCTGACCTGGTGCCTGTGCAGCTAATTGTGCACTGAAGAGCAACCCGGCTACAAGAAAGAGAAACAGTTTTTTCATGTAATGAACCTATTTGGTATTATTCAGTGATGTGTAGAGTTTAAAATTAATCAAATTCTCCAGTATAATCACAGGGAAATTTTATCCTATAATTAGGGGAATGAGTATGAACTCAGAAGAAATGTTTTCATGAAAATAATATTGAAAACGAATGCAAAAGTAAAGAAAACTCATGTCTGGCAGTAAACCTGTGGTTTTGATAATCACTCCTAAGTTTCGTATTTTTCAGAGTTTAAAAGCATTTTATTAACGATATGAACATCTATCCTGGAGCTGTATGATAGAAAAGCAAAGAACCATTAAAACACCCATCACACTCTCGGGCAGGGGGCTGCATACCGGTACAGAATGTGTTATGACATTCAAGCCGGCACCCGATAATCATGGTATTAAGTTTGTGAGAACCGATCTGGGCGGCAATCCGGAAATCCCTGCATTGTGCGATTATGTAGTGGATGTTTCAAGAGGCACAACTCTTGGAATCGGTGATGTAAAAGTACACACGGTTGAGCATGTACTGGCTGCCGTTGTGGGTATGAAGATAGATAATATCATCATAGAGCTGGATGGAATAGAACCCCCGATATTTGATGGTTCGGCAATGGAATATGTTGAAGCGTTGCAGAAGGCTGGCATTGTGACGCAGGAATCACCAAAAGATTACATCATTATTGATCAGACGATGCAGTTCCATGATGAAGAAAACCAGGTAGATATTGTAGCTTTGCCGCTTGATGGATTTCGGGCAACGGTCATGGTCGATTATCAGAACCCGGCACTAGGAAGCCAGCATACAGGTTTATTTGATCTTGAGAAGGAGTTTGTCACGGAGTTTGCACCGGCGCGTACCTTCTGTTTCCTGAGTGAAGTTGAAAACCTGATTCACCAGGGACTGATCAAGGGAGGTGACCTTGATAATGCAATTGTAATTGTGGATAAAGACTTAACAGAAGCGCAGGTTACCAATATCCGGAGCAAACTGAATATTGATGCAGAACTGAAAATCCACACCGGTGAAATCCTTAACAATAAGGAGTGGCGTTTCAAGAATGAACCAGTGCGCCACAAGCTGCTTGACCTTATGGGAGACCTTGCGCTGATTGGTGCGCCGTACAAGGCTCAGATACTTGCTGCCCGACCTGGTCACAAAGCGAATGTAGAGTTTGCAAAGAAAATCAGACGGCTATACCTGCAGAAACAGCTTGTTAAGAAGTATCAGCACGTTTCACAGCAGGGAGTGGTGTTTGATATAGAGGCGATTCAGAAGATATTACCTCACCGTTATCCGCTCCTCTTGGTAGATAAGATCACGTATATGGATCTTGATTCCAAGGTTGTGGGCGTGAAATCAGTTACCATTAATGAACCCTTCTTTCAGGGGCACTTCCCTGGAAGACCCATTATGCCAGGTGTATTGATTCTTGAGGCGATGGGTCAGGTTGGTGGAGTATTGCTCCTTAATTCAGTACCTGAACCGGAAAAGAAGCTGGTCTTTTTCATGCAGATCAATAATGCAAAGTTCCGGAAACCGGTTGTGCCGGGAGATCAGTTGAGAATGGAGCTGGAAACTGTGAGCAGAAAGTCAAAAGTGATCATGATGAAGGGGAAGGCATTCGTAGATGATGCCCTGGTTGCAGAGGCAGAATTTATGGCTGCCCTGGTTGATAAAAAAGAAGAATAAAAAAACATTATCAGAAACAGAAACAGTATGAGTAAAATTCACCCAACCGCTATTATTGATCCTGCAGCTCAGCTTGCAGATGATGTAACCGTTCACCCTTATGCTATCATTGAAGGGGATGTAGTTATTGGAAAGGGGAGCAGCATTGGTCCCCATGTTGGTATATATGATGGTGCAAGAATTGGTGAGCACGTAGTTATTCACCAGTCGGCATCAATTTCCCACCGACCTCAGGATAAAAAATATGCAGGTCAGAAAACCCTAACCTTTATTGGTGACCGCACAGTTATTCATGAATTCGTAACGGTACATCGCGGTGCACACACCGAAAAAACCGAAGTCGGTTCTGACGTACTCCTGATGAATTATGTGCACATTGCTCATGATTGCCGGGTAGGCAATGAAGTGATTATTGCCAACAGTGTTCAGGTTGCAGGTCATACATATATTGATGATTTCGCTATAATCGGAGGGCTCTGCCCGGTGCATCAGTTCTCCAGTATTGGAAAGTACACCATGATTGGTGGCGGAACCTTGGTCCGTAAAGATATACCCCCGTATGTAATGGCGGCAAAAGACCCCGTCAGTTTCTGCGGATTAAACCTTGTGGGTCTCAGAAGGCGCGGTTTTACCTCTGACGATATCAATAAGATTAAGAGCATATATCATCTGCTTCTCTTCTCTGGCTTCAATACCACTGCTGCACTTGATGAAATAGAGAAGCAATATCCAGGTGATCCGCACGCTGCTGAGATCGTGAACTTTGTGCGCACCAGCAGGCGCGGTATTTTCCACAGATGAAGCTTACTATCAGTCTGGATGGTGCAGCCACAGGAGCAGAGAATATGCGCCATGACCTTGCAATGCTTGACCGCTGCAGTGAGGATACGGTCAATATCAGGTTCTACAGCTGGAAACCGTATTGTATATCTCTGGGTGCAAACCAGTCTGAAGATGTACTTCATGCTGAGCGCCTTGCACGTTATGGATATGAATGCGTTAAAAGACCTACTGGTGGGAGGGCTATTCTTCATGCAGAAGAAGTCACCTATGCAATCACCGTTCAGCTTACCCGCTCCATTACACCCATGCAGATATACCGTGAAACACATCTTGCCCTTAAGCAGGGTCTAAGCAGGTATGATGCGCGGCTGGGTGCAGTAGATTTTGAGCAACACCAGCCTGATTTCCTGGCATTTTATAAGACAGCTCCGGGGGCGGCGTGCTTTGCCTCCACCGCCAGGAGTGAACTGACATTTGATGGGAAGAAGCTGGTTGGAAGTGCGCAGAAGAAGATAGGGGGCAAAGTCCTTCAGCATGGCTCTATTCTTTGTGGAAGTCTGCATAAGGAGATCGTTAATTTCCTTAGCGCACAGGATGAGGAGAAAGCAGCGGTCATGAAAGAGTTAGAGGCAAGAACTATAACAGTAGAAGATATAACCGGAAAGCCAACAGATTATCAGGAACTGAGTAATGCACTTGTTTCAGGCGTAAAAGATTATTTTATTGACTATGGTTATTCTGTTTTCATCACTTAAAACAGACGAAAGATTGCTATGAGCACATACGGAAAATTCAGGCGTGTCACAACAAAGACTTTTACCCTGATGAAGAAAAAGGGTATCAAGATATCAGCTTTGACTGCCTATGATTTTATTACCGCAAAACTCCTGGATGAAGCAGGCATTGACCTGATTTTGGTTGGTG
Organism: Bacteroidota bacterium; assembly: GCA_023406915.1. Taxonomy (GTDB): domain Bacteria; phylum Bacteroidota; class Ignavibacteria; order Ignavibacteriales; family Ignavibacteriaceae; genus JAEXTR01. Next base: position 7,497 of record JAEXTR010000175.1, on the reverse strand, counting down.
ATTCCCTTGGTAATGTATTTCAGGGGAAAGAAACAACTTTGCCGGTAACGATGGATGAGATGATTTATCACACCAAGGCGGTAACGGTAGGTGTACAACGGGCGATGGTTATTACGGATATGCCGTTTATGTCGTACCAGCTGAACGTTGATGAAGCATTCAGAAATGCCGGAAGAATCATGAAAGAAACGGCTGCCGGTGGAGTCAAGATAGAGGGGGGAGAAAAGCTTGCGAACACGATCTTTACGATCACGCAAGCAGGAATTCCCGTTATGGGGCATCTGGGTTTACAGCCCCAGAGTATTCATCAGTATGGCAGTTACAGAGAACGGGGCACAACACCTGAAGAAGCAGAGGAAATTATCAAGGACGCTAAAATTCTTGAACAGGCAGGAGTATTCTCCATTGTACTTGAAAAGATACCTGCAAGTCTTGCAAAGAGGGTATCCGAAAGCATACAAATCCCAACTATTGGAATCGGTGCCGGTCATTTTTGTGACGGACAGATCTTAGTGACTCCTGATATGCTGGGACTGAACAAGGAGTTCCATCCCCGTTTTGTCAGGAATTATGCAAGCCTTGCTGATACACTGATTGCATCCTTTAAGCAGTATATTGATGATGTTAAGGCTGTTCAGTTTCCATCAGAAAAAGAGAGCTATTGAAGAAACGTGCCAACATATCACCAGTACCTCAGCTTTTCTTGTGGTTTTTAGTTATTCTGTTTTGCTTTTCTTATGATGCACCAATGCTGGCACAGGTTGTTGAGGTTTTGCCAGAAGCACACATTACTGGTGTAGCGGCTGACGGACAACAGATATGGTTTTCTACCTATGGTGCAGGGATCAGAGTGTATTCCGCAAAAACTGACAAATGGACAGTTTACTCCACGAAAGAGAAGAACGTTGAATCGGATTTCTTCTATTGTATTGCGGTAAGCAAGGAATATGTCTGGGCTGGAGCCAGTGACGGATTATATATACTAAACAGAAAGAATAACCGGTGGACAAAGAGAAAGTTTGCTGCCGGTGGAGAATACGGAAACTGGATCAGAGCCCTGTACTATGATACCTGGGGGGAAAAACTGTATATCGGTCGGTTTATCAATTTGTCAACGTATGACGTGAAGGCACAGAAGTATGAAGACTTTGACCTCACGCAGGGTGGAGATCCGAAGACGAATAATTTTACCGTTATTGAACCAGACGGCAAGAACACGCTTTGGTTTGGCAGCGAGGCAGGGGTTTTTCAATACGACAAGACAAAAAAGCTGCAGGATAAATCTTCCATCAGGTTCCTTAACAATAAAGGTAATGGCTTCAGGAATGAAGGCACCTATGTGACACTTTCAGGGATTATACCAGATCAAAGGAATCTTTGGTTTGCGACTGAAGAATACACAACGCCTGATAACCCTACTTTTAACATCGGCGGACTTTACAAATTCAATCGCCGTGCCGGATGGGATAAATATGACAAGCGTACGGGATTTCCGGGTAATGGTATCAGCACCATTCTGAAAACCGGTGATATTATCTGGCTGGGTCTGTATGTCTTTGAACGTACTACCAAAACAAAACTCGGACAGGGGCTCTATATATTTAACCGCACCACTGGAAAGATCAGCCGTGCAAATCCCGATGAATTACAACTCACTGCAAACCTGATCACCAAACTGCATTTTGATTCAGTCAATCTTTGGATTGGAACTGAATCCGGGTTATGGAAGGTGAAACTGAAAAATGATTTTGCCGTTTTCCCAAAGAAGAAGAAATAAGCATTGAACGGAACAGTAAGGATATGATACCCCAAGAACGACTTGACGCATTAAAGAGCGCATTCCCTGGTAAACGAATTGCAATCATCGGTGATATGATGCTTGATTGCTATATCATTGGTGAAGTAAAACGTATTTCACCAGAAGCACCAGTGCCGGTAGTTGAGATTGAAAACGAGTTTTTCCGTTTTGGAGGAGCAGCGAATTGTGCCAACAACATACAGTCCCTGCAAGGGGTGCCTGTGCCACTTGGTGTAATTGGCAATGATATGTATGGTACAGTCTTTACATCTCTGATGCAGGAGATATCATTGGTTGATGACGGACTCATTGTTGATCCGTCAAGACCTACCACTGCCAAAACAAGAGTGATAGCGCTCAATCAGCATGTTTGCAGGATTGATAAAGAGCAAAAAAATTCTGTGTCAGACGAGACTGAAAATAAAATACTTCAGTTTCTTGAAAAGGAAATTACTGGTCTTGACGGAATAATTCTACAGGACTACAATAAAGGGGTAATGACCCCGCGAATCATTGCAGAATCAATCCGGATCGCACAGGCGCACGGCAAACTCATCACGGTTGACCCGAAATTCAGTAATTTTTTCCTATATAAAGGCGTGACCGTCTTTAAACCCAACCGGAAGGAAGCTGAGGATGTACTCGGGTTTAAGATAAGAACCCGGGAAGATATTTTGCGCGCGGGCAGGGAGCTTCAGGAGAAGCTGGAAGCAAAGTATGTGCTACTGACGCTTGGTGAAGGTGGTATGGCAGTGTTTAATAATGGGGAAATCGCCAAGATTCTTCCTACCAAAGCGAGAAAAGTCGCCGATGTTTCCGGTGCGGGCGATACAGTGATCAGCACGCTCACTATGGCGCTGGCTGCAGGCGCAGATATTATTGAAGCATGCATTCTTGCCAACTACGCAGCAGGTATCGTGTGTGGTGAGGTGGGGATCTTTCGTATTGACCTCAACCAGCTGTTTCAGACAGTCTCTTCGGGGGTAGTATGAAGACGCTGTATACCATTGAGGAGATGAAAGCTATCAGGACTACATTGAGGGAAGCAGGCAAAAAGGTTGTTTTTACCAACGGTTGTTTTGATATCCTGCATCCTGGTCATCTCGATTATCTTGCAAAAGCAAAAGCGATGGGTGATGTTCTGGTTGTTGGGCTAAACAGCGATCAGTCCGTAACGCGGTTAAAGGGAGAAAAGCGTCCCATTATGCCGCAGGGGGACCGTGCCGTGATGCTTGCAGGTTTAAAATCTGTTGATTATGTAGTGGTGTTCGAAGATGACACGCCTTTCTTTATTATTTCAGAGTTGATCCCTGATATTCTTGTAAAAGGTGGTGACTGGGCGATTGAAAACATTGTTGGAAGAGACATTGTTGAGGCACATGGCGGTGAGGTGAAGAATATCTCATTTGTATCATTCACTTCTACCACAAACGTAATACAGGAAATAGTCAAACGTTATTGTGAATGACTGATACACCATCACATACTGAATCCACACCAAAGGTGGTGAAGCCCAGAAGGACTCTGTTCCGGAAAATATTTAATACCTTCATCTTTATATTCAATTTTCTCATCATATTACTTCTCCTTTTTCTCGGATTCAGTCAGACAGCGACATTCAGGGAGTTCCTCCGTACAGAGGTACTTGATATTTTAAACGGGGAAATCAAGGGTACAGCACATATTGAGCGGATTGACGGCACTATCTTTTCATCGATTATTCTGAGGGACGTCTCCCTCAGGGATAGCAGTCAGGAGATTATTCAAGCCCGTAAGATCGAAGTATTTATCAGTCCACACAAAGTTTTCTTTAAGACGATTTATATCAGAAAAGTTCAGCTTGAGGATGTGGGTATCCGGCTGCTGAAAGATGCTAATGGTGAACTGAACATTGCTAAGGTTTTTGCAAGTGATAAGCCCAAGGAAGAAGATACCACTGCATCACCATTTGAGTTTCAGATTGATGTTGCTGATCTCAAATTAACTAATCTGGATGTTTCGCTCCGGTCGGAGACATTGAAGAATCCACAGGAAAACTATGAGTTCCTCAATCCTGACGACTTACACTTCCGGAGGCTTTCACTGGATGCCACTGCAAGAGTGAATCTGGATGCAAAACGGTTCGAATTTAATCTGAAAGATTTTTACACTGAACCAAATCTGGTGCATACCAGGCATATTCTGCTTGACGGTGATTTCCTGATTTCAGACTCGGAAGTCATAGTAGGAGATTTACAGCTCTCAACAAATAACAGTAATCTTACCCTTGATCTTGCAGCAGAAAATATCAATGTATTTGGACCTCTTACGCAGAAGGAGCTTGGGGAGTTTACCTACAAACTGAAGCTGAACGCTGAGCCATTTGATTTTGCCGATCTTAAGTCTTTTGTCCCAGGAGTGAAAATACTTGGTGGTCAAACCACCCTTAAAACTGTGGTTGATGGTACGCTGAACAGGACAACTGTCCGGGATTTGAAGGCACAGTTTAATGGTACTTCGATAGATATGACGGCATCTGTTGAGAATATCAATGATCCAGACAAGATGTTTATCAGAACCAATTTCAGGAAGTCAACCCTGAAATATGCTGATCTTGAGAAATTGCTGCCATCAACAGTGATTCCGAAATTCGAAGGAGTACCCGATGCAGTTGTGGATACTTTATCGTTTGCGGGCGCACCAACCAACTTTACGGCAGGGATTTCCATTGCACTGGGCAATGGCAGGTTTAAGGGAGATCTTAAGCTTGATGTCCGTAATGGCGGATTTATTTATGATCTAAAGGCATCATCATCCAACCTTCGCTTAGACCCATTTATCGGGAATGTGTGTGTGCTCAACGCATCCAGGATCAATATGACCGGTAGGGGTCTTGATATTCGAAACCTTGTTACAGACATTGATATTGATGCATCAGGATCACAGTATGCTCAGTTTGAAATGTCCACACTCAATGTTACTGCAAAAGGTGGGGGAGGAATACTCAATACACGGATCAACGGGAAACAGCTGGAGCAGACCCTCACTGCGGAAGGCAATCTGGATTTTCAGGACGTGGATCGTCCCACGTATGATTTGATAGTAAACGGCAACAATATTGATATTGCAACGATAACCCAGGATTCCGGGAAATACTCAGACATAAATTTTGAACTCTTTGCATCCGGCAGCGGGCTGAATCCGGACAAGATGAATGCGAGTGCAAATTTCAAGACATTTCAATCAAAGTATATCGATTCAAGAATGAAAGATATACAGGCACATGTTTCATTTTCTTCAGCCCCTGAAACCGGAAAGATTATCACACTCGAATCAAATCTTGCAACTTTTGGCATCACTGGTAATTTTGAATTCCAGACCATCTCGGATGTATTCCTTTCTCGTCTGGATACGCTTACCCAGGTTGTGATGCATAAAATTGATCATCATTTCCCCTTTATTGATGTTGCTGAAAAGTCCACCAGGAGGGTGAATGAGAACGCAGCAGTGCTTGACAGCAGTAAGCCGATTGATATCAGATACACACTTGACTTCAAGGACTTGTCACCACTATCACCCTTTTTAGGTGACAATAGTCTGTTACTGATGGGATCCCTGTATGGGAAGCTGGATTATGACAGAGTTAAGGGCTTTCATTTCAGTGCCAACGTGGATACTCTTTCAGGGATATTTGGAAGGGGTGACAGCGCTTACCTGTTTGACAATGTGATGATGCGGTTAAAGCTTGCCTACACAACAACAGATATCAGATTCGAGAAGATCAGTGCGTCACTGAACTTTGGTATGAGTGATTTTTATCTCAATCAAAAAGATAAATCAAATGCTATAAAGAATTTCAAGAGCAGAGTATCTTTGTATCAGGGTAAGCTTATCATGATGGGTCATGTCAATATGAACACTGACACCTATGCAGAACTTGAGATGAACACCGATTTCAATGCTGATACACTCCTTGTTCATGTTGATGTGCTGAGCGGAAGGTACAATGATTATGTACTCCGCAACCGGCATCCATTTTCGATTGCTCTTCAGGACAGAGGATTTGTGATCAACAATCTCAATCTGTACAGGGGGAATGCACATATTCTTGCCGAAGGTAAAATTACTCAGGATGGTTCACAGGACCTTAATGTTTCTATTCTGGATCTGGATCTGAGTGAGTTACAGGCAGGAATACTGTTTTCCGATACAACCGGTGTTGTTGACGGCAAGGTAAACATCATTACGAAGGTTTCTGGGTCGTTCGGGAATCCGACAATTGATGTGGATGCAGCGATCAATGGAATGACGTTTAAGAAGACCGATCTGGGTGACTTGCGCTGCACGTTAAAGTATAAGGATAAAGTACTCGTACCGAATCTTGCCCTGATGTTTAACGACGGTCATAGTGATGGTGTAAGGCTTAAGATCGATGGTATGGTTCCGGTCGATATGTCATTTGCATCCGTGGAAGAGAGATTTCCGCTTCCTGAGCCGCTGGAATTGAATATTTACTCTGACAGCCTTTCTCTGAAACTCCTTGGCAATATGATGCCAATGATAAGCAACACATCAGGCTTCCTTTCATCAGACCTCCAAATAAAGGGGAATTACCCGAATCTGAATTACAGCGGGTATGTGAGGTTGCTTGATGGCAAATTCCGGGCAGTACCCAATAATCTGAATTACAATGCATCAGCGTATCTCAGAATGCGAAACAGTACCCTGTTTATTGACTCTGTGATGCTCTCCAATCAGAATGATGTTGAAACCAGAGGTGTACTCAGGTCAAAGGGTGAAGTGGAGTTTGAAGGTTTCTCGCTTGCCAGCGCATATCTGATGACCAACGGAAATCTGACGGTTTTGGGACCTCAGACTAAATCAGCCAATCCAATGATTTTTGGTGATTTGTATATTGGAACTGACAAGAATTTTACCGTTGCCTATGAACCTGGATCACTTCTATTGAAAGGAAAAGTAATAGTAAAGCGGTCAAATCTTACTGTGATGACCGGACAGTCGGGTTACTCATCCAGTGGCGGTAATTTTGTTTACCGCATAATGGAACCAGCGATTGATTCCTCAGGGCTGGATATGGCTGCATTAACTGATTCCCTCAGAAGCCTCTCCATCCGAAAAGCCGAGAAAATGAAAATGGATATTGACATCGGGGTACGGTTGGAGGATAACTCGTATATGACCATCTACTTCTCAAAAGAGACTAACCAGTTCCTGGTGACTCATCTAGAGGGGGATATCCAATTCCAGATGAGGAATGATGTGCAGAACATTCAGGGGAAGCTGAAGCTGCTTGATGAGTCAAAACTCGAAATGCTGGGCTTGAAAACATTCAATGCTACCGGATCGATTGCATTTGAAAGTGATATAACTGATCCATTCCTTGATGTCGTTGCGCTCTACAAGTCGTATTATACGTTTTATGATCGTGGCACACCCCGGGAGGATGAAGTTGGCGTAAAAATCAAGTTAAAGGGGGCACTTAGTGAGCTAACGAGAAAGTTTTCTGAGGCGGAGGATAATATTGCCCTGTATGTTGGGCGCGATAATATAGAAAAGGATGTTATTGCAACCGGGTATGATAAGTCTGATGCCGTATGGTTCATACTGACCGGAAAGCTCAGGGGTGACCTGACAGCCACCGATCAGGCAAGTGCAGCCGGAAGTGTTGGTGCCTTCGAGGGAACTGCAACCTCTTTGGC